>DHDT01000074.1:0-844 GCA_002399505.1 Caryophanales bacterium UBA4869
GGCTTCTCTTGGTTCTTTCATCCTTCAAATGGAAGGTCACACCTTTAGTAAGGCAGGCCTGATCGTCAAGATGAGAAGCAATACGGTCATAGTTCCAAATTATATCGTCAAAAATAGTTTTATCAGGGTAGAAACGGACTGAGGTACCACGCTTAGTGGTTTCACCTAAGTCCTTGATTGGGGTTGACTTCTTTCCGCCTTCAGTGAACCGGCAGAAATGATCTTCGCCATCCTTGTAAGAATGGACTTCCATCCACTCAGAAAGAGCGTTAGTGACACTAGCGCCGACACCATGTAAGCCGCCAGCGGATTTATAGTTGCTTTCATCGAATTTTCCGCCGCCGTGAAGAGTCTGATAGACGATTTGAAAACCGTTGACGCCTTCCCGTTTGTTGAAGTCGTAGGGGACGCCTCTTCCCTGGTCTAAGACCTCTAGGGATCCATCTGAGTGGATGGTGACATAAATATTCTTTCCGTATCCTTCATTAGCTTCATCGACTGCGTTATCGACAATCTCCCACACTAGGTGATGGAGACCCACTGTATCGGTTGAGCCTATATACATGCCAGGGCGGTCACGGACCGGTTCGAGGCCATGTAAGACTTTCAAGTCGCTTGCATCGTAGTTATTTGCCATTTTTCAAAACACCTCAACTATAGATTTTATATTTTTTAGCTTTATAAATAAAGGGTATAACTATATAATTACATAGATAATATCGGTTTTTATCGGAGGAAATGATATGGAATCCTGTTATACAGCCATTATGATCATAGCTGTCGTCGTTCTATCTTATCTTATCGGTTCAATACCGACTTCGATAATCATCGCCAAAAAACACGG
>DHDT01000074.1:1020-1591 GCA_002399505.1 Caryophanales bacterium UBA4869
GTAATAGGCAAGAAAGAGGGCATCTTCACGATGATACTCGACATCCTGAAATGCTACCTGCCCTGCCTTATAGTCTTTCTTCTCTGTTCCTTCTGTCCCTTTGATTTCATCTCTTATCCCTATCTCACGGAATTATTCGTCTGTCTTTGCGGAATATCGGTGGCTATCGGTCACACCTTCCCCCTCTTTGCCCATTTCAAAGGCGGCAAGGCTGTAGCCTGTTTTGCCGGTTTTGTTCTCTTCATCATTCCTCTAGGTGCCTTAATCGGCCTTTCAGTCTTCCTCCTTCTCTTTGCCATCTTCAAGAAGGTATCTCTCTCCTCGATCATCGGCGCTCCCTCAGTATTGCTGGCCTCTCTGGTTCCAATGATATTGGACTTCACAGTCTTACAGGACAAAAAGACTTTTAACGGCGGAACCTATTTTGGTCCTAACCTGATGATTCATATTTCCTACCTGACTTTCATCGCCATCTTCATTCTGGTCTTATTGATTGTCATCCGTCATTACACTAATATAAAACGATTGGCAGCGGGTGTTGAGCCTGAAACTCATTTCAAGAAAAACTGAT
>DHDT01000074.1:1772-3280 GCA_002399505.1 Caryophanales bacterium UBA4869
TTTACTTCTTGCCTTTTTTCTGAGCGTCTTTGACAGCCTTCATCGTCTGATTGATACGCGACTGGCTGGGAGTAACGCCCATGCTTCTGTACATGGCCTTGATGACATCTTCATTGATGGGCGGGTTTTTCTCCAAAGTCGACTGGAAAAGCTTGCGGCAGACAAAATAGCCGATAACTAAGCCAACGACAATGCAGCCTATCAAAGTGAAGACAAAACCGACAGTATTCATGGTTACATTCATAATGGTTCTCCTTTATTAGATAAAAGAAAAGACCGGAACCCCGGTCCTTTCTGTTTTTAAACTTAGGCGCGGGAATCGTATTCGCCAGAATCAGTGCGAATGACGATCTTGGTTCCGTTCTTGACAAACATCGGAACCTTGAGCTTATAGCCAGTCTCGACAGTGGCATCTTTAGTGGCCTTGTTGATAGTATCGCCGGCAACTGCATTATCATCGGTATCGGTGATAGTGAGAGTTACCTTGGCAGGTAAATCAACACCTAAGATTTCGCTTCCATAATAAGTGATAGTGAAATCTGAGTTAGGAGCTAAGAACTGCAGCTCCCATTTAAGATGTTCCTTAGGAATCTGAACCTGATCGAAAGTAGTGTTATCCATGAAGTAGGCAAAACCCTGTTCGCCGTCATCGGCATAAAGGAATTGCATAACCTTCTTGTCCAGATAAGCTAACTCGACTTTGGTTCCGCTGAACAGCATCATTTCAATGATGGCACCAGTTCTGAGGTTCTTGGCCTTGATCTTATGCTTCATCTTGGCCATAGCAGTCTTGTTATGTTGAATATCGACTACCGAGAGAAGATTACTCTCATAAATAAAAACTTTTCCCGGACCTAATTCGCCAGCATCAATAATATCAGCCATCTTTTTTACCTCCTAAAAAAGTCTACTTCTTCTCTTCGTGAACAGTCTTTTTCTTGCAAACCGGGCAATACTTCTTAGTGGAGAAGCGATCCGGATGAAGTCTCTTGTTCTTAGTAGTGATATAGTTTTCGTTCTTGCATTCAGTACAACGCAAGGTGATATCAGTACGTTTTTCAGCCATGGTGTGAAATCCTCCTATTAGAGCAACTTTTCTATTATAAGTATCTTATATAGGTTATTTCAAGTAAAATCTAAACTAGTTAGGGTACTACAGGCCTTTATTTCTATTCAAAATGCCAAATCGGAAGAAATACCTCTTCTTAAAACGAAGCAACTGATAATTTATTTACTGGTTTCTTTTCTTTCGGATTACTTTATGATGATAGAAAATAAGTTTTCCGAAAAGAACAATCAAAAAAATAATAAATTTTCTGGTTGGAAAGAATCACAGATAAAAGAAACGAACTTTAAAAATGAATTTGCATCCTGACTCCCTAAGCAGTAAAATTCCAAATTAAAATTTATCTTTGTCCTATTCTGTCTACTAGATTAAAAAACTCAACTCAATCCAAAATAATATATTCCAAGCACCGGTTTAAGCCAATAATTTAAGAATCACTTTC
>DHDT01000058.1:0-274 GCA_002399505.1 Caryophanales bacterium UBA4869
AAAGTAGTGGTCTTACCACAGCCGGAAGCACCTAAAAGAGTTACAAACTCCTGCTCATTGATATTGAGGTTAAGGTTCTCCAGCACTTTCTGACCATCGTAATTCAAACAAATATTCCGAAGCTCGATTAGTTTTTTCGCCATGCCTATATGAACCCTTTAATTTTGAGACGGCTATAATTATAAGACTATGAAATGAAAAGAAAAGAAGTATTTTATTTGATTTGAAAAACGCAGTCTTTCTTAAGGGTTTTATAAACCTTAATAATATAATT
>DHDT01000058.1:435-941 GCA_002399505.1 Caryophanales bacterium UBA4869
GCTAATAATAATTGCATATAATTATCAAATATATCGAAATAGACGAATGTTTCAGTCATTAGAAGTTTTGAATTATTCTGTTTTTTAAGCAGGGAAACCAGTCTTTTTTTTATTGAATTCAGTCCTTTAAAACCCAATAGCTGACAAGTCTTTTAGACTATCTTGAATTCAAGGGGACTAAATTATAGTTACAAAAATCAATAATTGATACAAATGACGACTTTTAAGTCACCTGTTTTCAAGCTCAAAAAGACAATAAAAAAACTGAGAGGCAGAAGGGCGCCTCTCAGTTTGAAATGGTCTATAGGAGCAGACTAGATCTTCATCGCCGCATCCCAGGCGGTCCAGACAGAAGACATGACGTTTCCGACCTTGCCGCAGTCACCGATTAAGATGGCCTTGTCACAGGGAATCGGATTAGCCTTGTAGCCAACGCACATGATGACGCTGTCACAGGGGATAGTGATATCCTTGCCGTCTTTAGCAGTGACAATGGCAGCATGGTC
>DHDT01000058.1:1088-1973 GCA_002399505.1 Caryophanales bacterium UBA4869
CGGAGTCTTATGTAAGGCAAAATAGTCACGTAAGTAACTGGAGTTAGCAAGACACACGCCGTGAGCGGCAATCAGATCATCTTTCATTTCAACGATGACCGGTTTCTTGCCCTTAAGGCATAAGTCATAGGCGATTTCGCATCCTGTCAGAGATCCGCCGATGATAACAACGTTGTCACCCGCTTCCTTAGTGTGATTGAGATAATCGATGGCTGACATAGCCTTCTCATATCCTTTGACATGTAAGACACGGGCAGTTGCACCAGTTGCAATGATGACTTCATCTTCTTTTAATGATGAAACATCTTTGACTTCAGTATTGAACTTGACGGGGATATTCAAATCCTTGATCTGCTTACGATACCAATCGATAAGAGCACGGTCTTTCTCCTTGAAGGAGAAGGAAGAAGCGGGAATGAAAACACCGCCTAAGACATCGCTCTTCTCATAGATAGTCGGCTTATGTCCGCGGAGAGCTAAGACACGGGCCGCTTCCATACCGGCAATACCGCCGCCGATAACAGCAACTGTCTTGCTCTTCTTGGCTTTTTCAATATGGTACTTCTTGCTGTTCATGGAATAAGGGTTGACGGCGCAGTGACACATACCTCTGGTATCAGACAGAGACTGATCATTAGGAACGCCTTTATAATGACAAAGGTTGAAACAGCCGGAATGACAGCAGATACAAGGTCTGATTTCATCTTCCTGCTCATGGATCATCTTGTGAACCCACTGAGGATCCGCTAAGAACTGACGTCCGACACCCATGGCATCGATTCTGCCAGCCTTGATTTCCACAGCTCCGAAGTCAGGTTCGTTTCTTCCGCCGACAATGACAGGAATTGTAACGTGTTTCTTGACTTCTTCAGCTTCCATATAGTT
>DHDT01000058.1:2096-2755 GCA_002399505.1 Caryophanales bacterium UBA4869
TCAGCTTCCATATAGTTGCAGTTCAAAGGCATATACATCGGAGGATGATTCCAATACCAGGCATCATAGGTTCCGTTGTCGCAGCTTAGCATATCGTAGCCGGCATCCTGAAGATATTTAGCGGCCTTGATTCCTTCTTCGAGATCTCTTCCGCCTTCGACATAGTCTTCGCCGGGAAGGGCGCCTTCACGATAGCCCTTGGTCTTAGAGACTACAGAATAACGTAAGGAAACAGGGAAGTCCTTGCCACAGGCTTTCTTGATGGCCTGAACAATCTCAACTGGGAACCGATAGCGGTTCTCGAAAGATCCGCCATACTCGTCTTTACGATGGTTGGTGTATTTCATGGTGA
This sequence comes from Caryophanales bacterium UBA4869, assembly GCA_002399505.1. GTDB lineage: Bacteria > Bacillota_I > Bacilli_A > RFN20 > CAG-288 > Enterosoma. Next base: position 2,449 of record DHDT01000058.1, read on the forward strand.
ACTGATCGATTAAGTATCCTTCGTGGACAGCGTGAACCTCGACTCCGTCGACACCGGCTTCCATGCAAAGCTTGGCAGTCTTGGCAAATGCGTCGACAAGCTTTTGAATTCTCTTGACGGTTATTTCCTTGCTGGGGATCTTGTCGCTCCATCTGTTAGGAGAAGCGGAAGGGGCAGCAGTGAGGTTGTCGACATCGAGAATCGGCTTAGCTAAAAACTTGAGAACTGGATTAGTTCCGATAGCTTCAATCGGCTGACTGATAGCAAAAGAACGGCCGAAACCGGCAGTAAGCTGAACAAACATCTT
>DHDT01000058.1:2893-4347 GCA_002399505.1 Caryophanales bacterium UBA4869
TTCATCCATGAAGACCTTCAGCTTCTTGAACTTTGCTTTACCCTGATACAGCCATTTAGGTCCGACCATATCATGGACAGGAGCAATGCCAGGGAAGATCAGGCCGCAGTCATTTTCAGCGATTTCCAATAAAAGCTTGGCGGCTTCCTTATCAAAATGATTGGGTTCGCTGAAACCGAAAATACAGGTTCCGCCCATCGGCAACATGACGATACGGTTCTTAATCTCGACATTCCCTATCTTCCAGGGAGTAAACAGCGGCTCATATTTCTTTTCCATATAAGTTGTCCTTTCTTTAGATCGCTTATTTCTTTTTGCTCATCATCTTCTTATGGAATTCTTTCATCTCGTCAATCTCAGCACAGACTGGCTTCCATTCACATCTCTTGCAATTCATGACTGAATCCTTGAGCATGTGATTGTAGGCTTCGCTTCTCTCATTGGATTTAGAGGCGATGTTTTCCAAAGCAGAATAAGGCCCTTCTTTTGAAGTCACAAAGATAACTTTTACCTTGAGGACATGAGGATCCTTATGGAAAACCTTGATGAATTGGTTTTCTATCTTCTCAAAAGTGAGTTTATCCTTGATTGCCTTTCGACTTACCCGTACCTGTTCTCTCATATTCAAAGCGCTGGCTCTGATCATGAATCCTTTGATGACAAGACTGTATTTGCTGATTTCGATGTTCTTTAAGATGGCATAGAAGGCATCAGGTCCGTTCTTCTCAACATCATCCACCTCTATAAATACTATCCTAGCATAAGAACAGTCTGAGGAGATAGCGTCTAAATCAGGTCCGACGAGAATTGTCTCATCTTTTTCTATCAGTGAGGCATTCTGACTGACTGATAGAAACGAGAGACTGTCGAAACCTCCGGCTCCTAATTCAAAAGCCTGTTCCTTCTGCAAAATCAGCTCATTGGATTCACCAAGAGGCGCTGACTTTTCAGGATCATAGGGAAAAGCCCTGGGACTGAAAGGTCTCAGGACATCCAGAGTCTCTTGAATCAGATCATCGAAGGCTTTCACTAGATATCCTCTTTAGTATGTTTGTGGTCGTGATAGTCGATCAGCTTATCGTAGATTTTTTCAACCATCTTCATATCACCGTTAGTGATATAGAGGATGAAAGTGCCAACAAAGAAAAGGACGATGAGACTGGCTAAGACAATCAGTAATATCCAATACCAGGCCATAACTATTCCATTCCCTTCTGTCTGGCAAACTCAGCAGCGCCTAAGGCACCCATCAGCTGAGGATCAACGGCTAAATCGATAACCTTGATACGCAGAACGTTTTCAATGGCTTTCTTCAGGCCCTTGTTCTTGGCACAGCCGCCAGTCAGAGCAATCTGATCGGTGGCTCCGGCTTTCTTAGCCATGATGAAGCAGCGTTTGGCGACAGCCTGCTGAATACCGGCGGCTATCTCTTCACGGGGTTTTCCTTCACCGAC
>DHDT01000058.1:4464-9217 GCA_002399505.1 Caryophanales bacterium UBA4869
TTCACCGACTAAAGTGATGACTTCCGATTCGGCAAAGACGGTGCACTGAGCAGTGATTGGAATGACATTCTTGGCAGAAAGGGAAAGAGAGGAGAAATCATCCAGCAAAAGTTTGAAGGCACGGGCCATAGTTTCAAAGAAACGTCCGGTACCGGCAGCACATTTGTCATTCATGGCAAATTCTTTGACGGTGCCGTCGTCATCGATGGCAATACCCTTGACGTCCTGACCGCCGATATCGATGATGGCTTTGACCTCGGGATTGGTGACATGGACGCCCATAGCATGGCAGGAGATCTCCGAGATGTTCTCATCGGCCTGGGGAACCTTGTTTCTTCCGTAGCCCGTTCCAATAAGATAGGAAAAATCGCCGATGGTCTTGAGTTCAGGAACCTGTTTGATGACTTCTTCCAATCCTTCTTTGGCACTGATTTCGCTGTTGATGTCACTGGGGATGGTGACGTGACCTACCATCTTGCCTTCTTCGTTCAGTATTACGCATTTTGTGTATGTCGAGCCGACATCACATCCTCCGAAATATTTCATTTGTTCTATCTCCTTTTCATTACCAAGTCAGCGCGTCTTCATAATCTAATAAGCTAGGATCCAAAGGCTTTGCGTGGAAGATATTCTGCATGTACTGGTTGAAGGAGGTTCTCATGGCCTTTCTTGAAACGGTTCTAGGATTCATCAGGTCATGGGAGACCCAGACTAGATGAATGCCTCTCTTACGGGCCTGTTCTTCATATAAGCCATGAAGACCGGCGACGTTTTTGCAGGAAACATGGTCGAACATGATGACGATGTCGGCTTTGAATTTTTCGCACATCTTCCAGCATTCATCGAGAGAGTTGATGTAGCCGCCATTTGTATGGGAGCGCATCATCATTCTTTCGTAGCTCTTAGCCATATCGATCATGGCCTGCTTCTCATCTCCGATGTGGAAATAATGATGTGAGAGCATGCATTCCATGTCGACTACGCATTTGACACCCCAGCAATGCTGAGTCCAATAAGTGAAGTTGGTGTAGTAATGAGCAGGACAGGCCCAGACAATAGCGCGATATTTTGGCTTGTTGGCATCATTCTTCTTGTCTTCGAGATAACCCTTCTGCATCATCTTGTCGACCTTGATGTCAGTCTTGATGAAGAAAGGATCCAGACAGGCGACTTCCTGATACTCGTATTCTCTCTGAAGAGCTAAGGCAGCTCCGCAGACCTGAGGATAGGGGGTGCAGTTGACATCCCATTTGTTGATCATCATCTTGGTTGAGGTGTTATACATCTCAGCACCATTCCAGAAAGCCTTTCAATCCCATTTGGCATGCATTTCCTTTTCGATGAAGTCGATGCACTTCTGAAGATTCTTGACGGCAAAGTCCTGAACCTGTTCTTCATTGAATCTCTGAGGAGGAATAATCTGGAAGATATTGATTCCTCTTTTTTCCATATAACGGGTGAGGAAACTGGTCTGACCGATTGAGCCGTCGCAGGGCATAGAGCTAGTGACAAAGGCTTTGCCGACTATCGGATAATCATCGACTACAGCGCATCCGACTTCCGCTTCGGGAAGAGGGCAGACATCGCTTGCCATACCGAAGTGCTCAATAGCATCTATATAGAACACGTTGGCGTTCTGATCGACTTCACCCGGTTCGCCGATTGTGAACATGGCGATATCGAGCCATTTGACAGTCGGGAAACCGGCCATGATGATGGAAGGAGTCATTTCATCGAACATCAGAGTATTGGCTCTGAGTCTGGCTGCCTTTTTGCTCTTAGGTCTCAAGTGCTCATCACGGACGATGATATCTCTGATTTTGATTACTGAATAATACATCAGAGAATAGAACTGCTCATGGGTGTAGCGGAGTTCTTTTCCACGTAAGCCCATAGTATGACGGTCGACCATGTTGGCGGCAGTAAGATAAGAGGCCATCCAACGATAACGGAGCAGAGCCTTGATCATCAGGATAGGATGAACTAATAATTTTGCCGCCATCAATCCATATAACTTGAGCCAGCGGAAATAATCGTAGAAGGTGTCTTTGAAGTCTTTCCACTCACGGGAAGTGAAAGCTCTTCTGTCACCCCTATAAAATCTTCCCAGACCCTTTTTCTTGGTTTTGGGTTCCATTATCTGTTCTCCTTGCTTTCGCTCTTCTTCTGTCTTTGAGCTTTGATCTTCTTGATTTCGACGTTCTCGACAAAAGCCTGGACTCTGGTTCTCAGCTGTCCGCTATTACCAGAACGATAGGGGCGGTCAATCGAAAGAGTAGGGACTTGAAATTCCTCTCTTAGAATATGACTGCAGAGAGTTCTTTCATAAGACCAGTACGTACAGAACTTCATCTGCTCGTAGATGATTCCGTCAGCCTTATACTCTTTGACAAGGTCAGCGGCATGCTGCTGACGGTATTTGACTTTGTGGGGAATACACTGGCGAGGACATTCAGTTGTCAATACGTAGTTTCGGACAACCTGAGACAAAGCATCTTCCTTTTCGTTAAGGATGATTTCCTGTCTTCCGGGAAGACTTCCATAACAATAACGGTCACAGACAACGCGGACTCCGTTTTCTTCAAACAGCTTGATCAGATCCGGATCATCGATTTCCGAACCGACGACGACAGCCTTGATTCTGAAGTTTTTCTTCTTATCGGCTTCACGGGTCTTAAGTTCTTCTACAGTCTCTTTGAGTTTCTCCAAGATGAGATCCTTAGGACAGACATAACTGGCTAAAACAAAGATAGCAAATTCATAGCCGGTGATTGTCGGATTATCAAGATGACGGTATTTATCCATGTCCTTGAAGAGACGGCAGATCTCATTATGCTTGTTGACTGCTTCTCTTATCGAGGCATCCGAGATATCGATTTCATACTTCTCATGAAGCTGTTTAAGCACTTTTCTTGAGACCTGTTCGATGACGTGATTGACGGCATCCTCATCATCAGTGCAGGGAATATCTAAGTTGGTGTAGAAGAAATTCTTCTTGTCAGGAGAATTGATCTGCAAGAGTTCCATATTCTCCATCGCTCGGTTCATGGCTTCGCAGGCATCGACGCCGGCGATAGCATCAAGAAAATGATAGCCGCCTTCAAGTCCTCTCTCTAAAAGAGCACGTGAATATTCGCAGCTTCCGCTCGACATGTAGTAGCTGGCCATCTCCATCGAACCGGTTCTGGGAGCACGGAGGCGGACAGAAAAGCAGCGTCCCAGATTAAGCAGGACCTCAGGCATATGATAACAGGTATAGCCGATTGCCAAACGTCCCTTTTCCTGAGCTTCTCTTACTAGCTCATTATTGGCATCATCCAATAGCTTCTCAAAATAAAACAGATGCTTTAAGTCTTTCAAATGTCCTTTCCTCCTTTGATATCTAAATTATCAAGCGCCTCTTTGACGCCTTTGACCAAAGGAGAATCGTCATCTAAGTCAAGCACGCTCTTTCCCATGACATCAGTAAGAGCGAGTTCCTTGTCATCAGGAATCTTGGCGATGACTTTAAGATCGCCCAAATTGAGGAATTCATCAAGACGGGTATCGTTATAACGGTTGACGATGACACCGATTTTCGAATACATTGTCAGTTCATCAGCCACCTGTTTGATGACCTTGATGACATTGGTTCCCTTGCGACTAGGATCAGTCACTAAGATCAGATGAGTGACTTTCTCCATGACACGTCTGTTGATCTGTTCAATACCGGCCTCGCCGTCGATGACGACAAAATCAAATTCATCGCTGACAGCAGAAATCACCTGCTTGAGATAGGAATTGACGCTGCAGTAACAGCCGGCAGCTTCCGGACGACCGACCGCCAGAAAAGCAAAGCCCTGAGTTTCAACCATCGCATTCAAAAGCTGGAATCTTGCTTCTCCCAATAATTCGATGGCTTTCTTCTTGGTTTTGTCTTCTTCGCCGGCCTGAGTGATGGATTTGCGGATATCGTCGATAGTCTGACCGACATTCTTAATACCTAACGCCGTAGCTAAGCCGATAGCAGGATCTGCGTCAATGGCAAGAATCCTCTTATCGGGATAGATTCTCACCAGTTCCCTGACTATGGCAGCGGATATTGAGGTCTTGCCGACCCCGCCTTTTCCCGCCAAGGCAATAACTGTGCTTTTCATACTATAATTATCCTTGATAAAGCGCTTTTATTCAAGAAAATACGGATGATAATAAGTCGGTTAATAGCCGATAAAAAGGGCATTTTTCGGCTATAAGCCCATAAACACGACATATTTTCATTCGCTGACAAAAATAATATATTCAGTCGTTCAGCCGATTATTGTTTTCTGCTTTCTTATCTTCCTGAACTTAATTATTCAATCCCGGTGCTATAATCAAAGTCTAATAGACCAAACGGAGCAACAGGCTTTATGTATAAAAGTATCTTAAATCTTATCGATACCGAAAAAGGCATCAAGATAATCAAGGATGATTTTGAAAAATACCTCGCTAATGAACTCTCTCTGATCAGAGTCAGTTCCCCTTTGTTTGTCAGTCATAACAGCGGTCTGAATGACAACCTAAGCGGAACGGAGAGACCAGTCAGTTTTACACCCAGCGATTTCAACGACAACCTGGAAATAGTCCATTCTCTGGCCAAATGGAAGAGATTCGCCTTAGAAAAGTATGACATTCCCAAAAATATGGGTATTTACTGTGACATGAATGCCATCAGAAAAGACGAAAAACTAGATAACATCCATTCTCTCTATGTCGATCAATGGGACTGGGAAAA
>DHDT01000058.1:9351-9600 GCA_002399505.1 Caryophanales bacterium UBA4869
GTCGATCAATGGGACTGGGAAAAGCACATCAATGATGAAGATCGCACTATTTCCTACCTGAAGAAGACTGTCAATCAAATCAACAAAGCCCTTTTGAAAACCCAGAAGAAAATCAGCTCTGTTTTCCCAAATCTTGAAAAAGTATTCAAAGGCAAAGTGACTTTTATCAAAAGCGAAAAGCTATTGAAACTATATCCCGGTCTTTCTCCTAAAGAACGGGAAAATCAGTTTGCAAAGAAGCATGGAACT
>DHDT01000037.1:0-10295 GCA_002399505.1 Caryophanales bacterium UBA4869
GCAATTTCCCCCACTGCTGCCTCCCGTAGGAGTCCGGGCCGTGTCTCAGTCCCAATGTGGCCGTTTAGCCTCTCAGCTCGGCTACGCATCCCGGCCTTGGTGGGCTTTTATCCCGCCAACTAGCTAATGCGACGCAGGTCCATCCCCCGGCGCGGCCGAAGCCGCCTTTCAGAAAGGAGCCCTGAGGCTCCGATCCGACATCCGGCATTAGCAGGCGTTTCCGCCTGGTATTCCGGTCTGGGGGGCAGGTTACCAACGTGTTACTCACCCGTACGCCACTCGTCCATTGCTGGACTCGTTCGACTTGCATGTATTAGGCACGCCGCCGGCGTTTATCCTGAGCCAGGATCGAACTCTCAATGTTGATTGAGGCCGGCCTGGCAGCCGACTTATTATTTATGTTCCGGTATTACTGTCCCATACTTAAATTACTCAAGGTAATTGACGAATGTATGTATATACTTCCTTGTAATGACTGTACATCCCGTTCAGTTTTCAAAGAGCGACCGTATTGTGCCTCTTTTGAGGCGCGAGATAAAGTTTATCATTACCAGTAGTCATAGTCAACAAAAAAGTAAAAATATTTTAAAATCTTTTTTTTCGAGGTTTTCTGGGCTTTTCTCAAAATGCTCAGGAAAACAAAAAAAGACCCTATTATAGTTATAAGGTCTTTATATATATATTTATATATCCTTAATCCTTGAAGGATTTTTTTTCGTATTCGTCGATCAGATCTACACGTACCTGATGGCGTCCTTCCTGAGGTATAGATGATAGAAAAATATCTATTCTTCTCAGGATATCTTCAAGAGCCATATACTTGGCTCCAAAAGCGATCATGTTGCAGTGGTTGTGCTCGACTATAAGATTGCTGACAATATCGTTATAGCCAATCCCGCAGCGGATTCCTTTGACTTTGTTGGCACAGATAGAGACACCTTCTCCCGAAGAGCAGATAAGGATTCCCTTGTCGGCTTCCTTAGAAGCAACGGCTTCACTGGCCTTGAAGGCGAAATCAGGATAGTTGCAGCTTTCATTGGAAAAGGTTCCAAAATCCAGTACTTCATATCCTTTTTCTTTAAGATGTCTGATTACGTCGTCTTTGACGATAAAACCGCCATGATCGCATCCAAAGGCTATTTTCATTTTCAGTCCTCCTGATAATAGGCTTTCCTGATGTCTTCTTCTTTGATCTCTCCTTGGCGGATGACCTTGACTTCATCGTCAAGCAAAGAGACCACTGTGGTGGGAACATTGGATTTGCAGGTACCTTTGACAATGCCTTCGACGTCTTTGGTATCCTTAAAGATATTATACACCTCATCGAAAGAGGATGTGGCCGGTTCTCCGGAGAGATTGGCACTTGTCACCTGCAGAGGAAAAGGAAGAGAAGAAAGGAAATCTAAGAGGTCTTTCTTTCCGGGAATACGGATACCGGCGACAAATGTTCCTAAATGACTCTGATTGGGAGCTTCGTCTTTCGTCTTGACTAAGACAGTCAAGGGACCAGGGAGGAATTTGTCCATGACTCTCTTGATTCCGGGGGTGATGACAAAATAAGGAGAAAGATCAAAATCCTTCGAGCACATGACGGCGATTGGCTTATCGGGTCTTCTGTTCTTGGCTTTGACTAGTCTTTCATAGGCTTCTTCGCTGTCCCATCGGACACCAAGTCCGTAGACGGTTTCTGTCGGCAAAGCCAGAACATAGCCGTCTTCGACTATTTTCCTGGCCTTCTCATCAGTAAATTCAAGTATATCCATTATGATTATTTCCAGAGATAGAAAACGGCTGATATCACTCAGCCGTTTGTTCTTTTTTTATTAGTACTAGAATTCCATCTTCACGTCTTGCTTCTTGGCTTCCTCAGCTTCAAAGAAGTCAGCCGGCATAGCGTGAATCATATGAGCGATGATGGAAGAAGGGAAGACGACGATTTCCTGGTTATAGATAGAGACATTGGAATTGTAAAGACGACGGCTGGCCTGGAGATGTTCTTCGACATCAGAGCAGGAATTAGAAAGAGAGATGAATAAAGTATTGGCCTTAAGTTCAGGATAACGTTCGACGATGATGTTGATATTAGTGGAAAGCTTATCCATGGCGGCGTTGTTGGCACTGGCCTTCTTCATATCGACAGCACCATCAGAGGCTTTGGCTTCGCTTAATCCGCTTCTCATCTTGGCAACATCGATCAAAGTGCCGTTTTCGTGTTTGGCATAACCCTTGCAGATATCGTACTGCTTGGAAAGAAGATCGAATCTCTTGGTAAGAGCGACATCGATATCAGAGGCGGCTTCCTTGATCTTGACCATCTGTCTTCTCAGAGCATTGGCCTTCTTGATACCCCAGACAACTATACCGATACCAATAGCAATCAAAACTGCGACTACGACTAAAACAATGATCATTGTGATGGTTTTGCCATCCATACCAGCTAAAACAATTTGATTCATTTCACTAAATCCTTTCGGTAAAAGTATACTTTATTTCCTACGATGAGGGTTAAGAATATTATCGAATTCATCATCTTTAGGTGCGGTTTCGACTAAATAGGCATGATATTTGGTATAGGGGAAACCATAATGAGCACAAAGGTCTTTGACAACAAAGGGAAGTTTGTCTAAATAAGCCTTGCGGATAGCGGCAAACTGAAGAGTCTCCAGGGGTGTATCAGCCGGTAAAGAAAGAGAAGACGGGTCAGCTATCTGCTTATCGCAATAAGAGATGGCAAACTGAAGATTTCTCTCTCTTCTTTCAGAAGCGGTCTCAACATGTTTCTTAGGCTTAGGAGCAGGTTTTCTCTTCTCCAGGCCTTCTAATCCATACTGAGATCTCCACAATCCGATGATACCGGAAATTCTTGAGCGTCCTAAGACACGGATTGAGAAGCCATTGTCAGTAAATACCTGACAGGGGTCTTCTCCTTTTTTCAAAGCTTCGCAGACTTTCAAGGCGAATTCTTCCGTGAACATGATCTTTGAGGGAGTGCATTTGCGGACATTGGGATTTCTGTTCATCGTCTTGATGGCATATTTTGAAAACTGCTTCTTAGCCATAATCCTTACTTATCCTCCTTGCTGTCAGTTCCAGAAACGTCTTTATCAGTCTTAACGTCATCCTTCTTTTCGGCAGGTAGTATTTCCTTGACGACACCAGGTCTATTGGTTTCCTCAGCTGTTTTCTCAGATTTCTCGTAGGTGCCTCTCAAAGATGAGACACTGTAGTCATCCGTCTTGATAAGCAAAGTGGGGACGCCGGTATAGGCTTCTAAGTGAGAGGCGAAAGTCTCGACAGTCAGGGAGATATGTGAACTCTGGCTGAAAGTGATGAAGAACATTCCGATATGAGAAGGATCAGGAGCACCGACAGTGCAGGCTTTCTTGTATTCGGCATCGGAGATAGGATGACCGTTGGCAGTGGCGATAACTAAGACCAGACGTGAAGGTTTCCCAAGCATGACTTTATCAAGTCCGCAGTAGAAACTCTCATAGCCGGGATAGAGGACGATATTGTTGGCATTCTTAGGTGTCATACCGCTTTTTGAAGTCATCAGAGCCTCATCGACAGGAGGTAACTTTCTGTTCTTGAGCAGATAAGTGATCTGATCGGCGGTGATGGTCTCATTCTGAATAAGAGTATCGGCGATAAGCTGAACATCGTCTTTATGCTCGGTTAAAAGCTTAGTGGCCTGTTCGTGGCATTCATCGATGATGGCTCGGACAGCCTTATCGATTTCAAAGGCGATCTGAGTCGAATAGTTCGACTGAGTAGAATTGTAATCACGTCCTAAGAAGACAGATCCGCCAGGTCTTTCGTACTGGACGGGTCCTAAATCGGACATACCATACTGAGTGACCATCGAACGAGCTAACTGAGTAGCAACTTCGATATCATTGGAGGCACCGGTGGATACATCACCAAAGAAGATCTCTTCCGAGGTTCTTCCGCCTAAATAGCCGGTAATACGGGCGAGCATCTGATTCTTAGTCATCAGGAAGTGATCCTGAGCCGGAGTCATGAGAACATGACCGCCAGTTCTTCCACGGGGAATAATGGTGATCTTCTGAACGACATCAGAATAAGGAAGGAAGATACCGATGACCGCGTGACCGGATTCATGATAGGCAACCTGTTTCTTCTCAGAAGGCTCTAAATGAGACTTCTTAGCCGGTCCGGCAATAGCTCTGTCGATAGCTTCGTCGATATCGGCAGTGGTGATAGCAGAACGGTTGGCACGGACAGCCAAGATGGCGGCATCGTTCATGATGTTAGCTAAATCAGCGCCGCTGAATCCGACAGTTCTTCCGGCAATATCGTCAAAACTGACATTGGGAGCAAGCTTCTTGTTGCGGGAATGAACCTTTAATATAGCCGCTCTTCCTAAACGATCGGGAAGATCAACGGTGATTGTACGGTCAAAACGTCCAGGTCTAGTCAAAGCCGGGTCGAGAACATCAGAACGGTTAGTGGCAGCCATGACGATGACGCCATTGTTGTCTTCAAAGCCGTCCATCTCGACCAATAATTCATTTAATGTCTGCTCACGTTCATCGTTTCCGCCGCCTAAGCCAGCACCTCTTTGACGACCGACAGCATCGATTTCATCAATGAAGATAAGACAGGGGGCATTCTGCTTGGCAGTCTTAAATAAGGAACGGACACGGGAAGCACCGACACCGACATACATTTCGACAAAGTCAGAACCGGAGATGGAATAGAAAGGAACGGAGGCTTCACCGGCAACAGCCTTAGCCAGTAAAGTCTTACCGGTGCCAGGCGGGCCGACTAATAAGACACCATGAGGAAGTTTGGCTCCTAAACGAGTGTATTTATCGGTAGAATGGAAATAATCGACCATTTCAACTAACTCAGCCTTCGCCTCATCACAGCCGGCCACATCGGCAAACCGGACTTTAGAGGTGCTCTCTTTGCGGGCGACGTTGTTGACAAAACCAGCCATCGGATTAGATCCGCCGCCAGCTCCGACACCCTTAAACATACGATTGACAAGCCAGAAGACAACTGCGATTGCGCTGACGGAGAAGATAAGAGGAACTAACCAGCTGGCTACTGAAGAAGTACTCTGCTCAGAATAAAGGAAAGTAGAAGTCGTATAGTAGTTGACATATTTGCCGCTGTCGCTGTTCTTGACCTGAACTCTGGAAAGAATAGGAGAAAGATAATGGTCATAGTAGTTCTTGGTGATGGCACCGTTTATCGAGAAGGAATACTTGACGGACTTGTTAGTCTTGCTGTCAAGACGATACATCGTACCGGAAACGGCATAAGTGTCACTGGTGTTGACGCTCTTAGTGACAGTGATTACCGGTTTATAGGTAGTAGGATCGATAAGAACTTCAGCCAAGGCACCTAAATTCGAGTCATTCATGATGACTCCGTTAGGATTGGAGTCGCTCTTGACTGTAAAGGTCTGAGTCGAAGTGTCCATGCCGCTGAAATCAGGGTAGCCGTCCTCAGTCAGATTGGCTTTGCCGTCATTATCAGTATCGATGTTGTAGACAATATCGTTCTGATTGGCAGTCAGAGTCGGAGAACTGGTGTTAAAGACGAAGAAGTAAAGCATCAAGACAACTAAGGTGATAAAGGCAATGGCAAAAAGAATAATGGAGATATAACCGCGATTAGGGGTACCGCCTTTATTGTTGCCGTTTTGTCTTCTATCGTTGTTTCTTTTCGGATCTTGGTTGCCGTCATCGGAGAATTTCATCTCATAGGGTTGTTTGAAATCAGTGTAGCCATCTTCGATGAAAGAAATAGCACTATCTTTTTGTTTCATTGAATCCTCCACGGGATATCTTGAGATATTGACAATACTATATTGTAATCAGGGCTGTTTTTCAAGGAAAATGCATTGGAGTAAAATTGCTAATTTTTCTAATAAAAAGGCTGTCTTATCGCAATTTTCTCACTGATTATTTTCAAATTGGCGTCATAAAACCCGATATGTCGGCTGTTTTTGGTAAAAGACAAATATGAAGATGATTAAATTTAGGTTCATTATTTTTTATTTAATGCTTATAATCCACGTACATATATTAATAGGATAAGGAAAAGACTGCCTTCATGTAAGCGATTACATGAAGGCCGATAGCATTTAATCAGTTGTTTTTCACCTAGTCAGATAGTTATATCAATCGATAGAAGACAAAAACTCAGTTAAAGATTTCTTATATAGTTCCCGATTCACTGTAAGAGAAGAAGCGTGGCCGGCATTCTTGAAGATGACAAGCTCCTTTTTCGAGGTCGCCTTTTCGTATAACTCTTCAACCGCCTTCACATTGATAAAGAGATCATCTTGGCCATGAATGAAAAGAACCGGAATCTTGTTTGAAGCTATACAATTGATAGGAGAAGCATCATCGAAGCTGAAATGATAAAGTGTCTTTAAATAGAAATTGATAAAAGGAAGAAGAATCTTCGAAGGCAGATGATAACGTCTGATCATGTCTCTTATGACATCCTTCAAATATGAATAAGAGCAGTCAGAGACGATGAATTTCACTTTCTGCTGATATTTTGTAGATAAAAGAACGGTTGCTGCACCCATAGAAACACCCTGGAGACCTAGATAGATATCTTTTCCGAACTTTTCATAGACCTCATCGATGACAGCTGAAAGATCTTTGCTTTCCTGATAACCCATAGTCACAGTCTTATGAATGTTGTCACCGTGGCTTCTCTGATCATAGATGATCGTGGAGTAGCCAAGTTCTCGAAACAACACCGAATATCGCAAAGCTCCTTCGCGGCTGGATCTATGTCCGTGACAGAGAAGACAGAATTTCTTTGATCCTTTAACAAGGCTATAGTCTCCGTGAAGTACATATCCGTCATTCATTTTAAATTCAATAGGTGTCCGGGTCATAGTCTCAGTACCTAAGTCAAAGCCCATCTGATGGTTATAGACTTTCTGTTCTTCTCTTTTATATCTTGCCGGTTTGGCTATTGAAAACCTGGCTATCAGATAAGATACAGATAATATAAGGATAATAGCAGCCAGTAAAACTGATCCGATTACTATAAGAAGAATATAATACCAAGACATATCCGCCTCCTTACATACAAGAATGTTTCTATTTTAAATCCTCTTCTGTTTTATCACCATATTTAAAAATCCTGTATATCGAAATACGATACATATGTATTGAGAAAAATTTTTTAATTATAATCAAAACATAGAGGATTTGAGGTATGAAACAAAATTTATTCAGTAAAATCAGTATTATTTTATGTATAGTGATGAATATAGTCCTAATAGGATTTATCTGTCCTCTTTTCCTGTCGTTGGATATTGCCAGCCTGCAAGATCCCAATATAACATCAGAAATGAATACAAGATTCATCATTGAACTCGTTTTTTATATTATGTGTGGCCTTGCCTTCGTTGCCGAATTTGTTTTCCTAATGGTTTGTTTAAAAACAAGTCTGTGAAAAAAAGAAAGCCGTCAAATAAAATAGTTCTTCTGTCCGTATTCTTTGGATTGACTACTATCCTCTATATATTTGGCGAAATTATTATTAATCAAATCAATAAAAATCCGATAAGCGGAATCGTTATGCCACTTATACCCGCCGTCATCAATGTAATTGTTTTTTTGTAATAAATACCATATCAAAAATTACTTCCGACAATAACGATGAATTGGAAGAAATTACAAAGGATACTCTCTAAATGAAAGATAAGAAAATTCTCTTTACATTCTATGTGTTTGATTTTTAGATATTCTTTGATTGTGTCAGCTAAAGTCTCATTGTCTTCAATCAATAATACATTCATATATAAAGATTATAAGGCAAAAGCAACTTATTTAGAATACTTAAATGTATATATAATTTAGATATCAGTCTTTTCAAAGACTACAGCTTCTCTTTTAAAAGTGAAAAGAAGGCTAAAGACATAGAAAAGAACACCGATAATGAGAATCAGTGACTGGCACAAAGCCGTAGATGAATTGACTGCGATCAATTGAATGGAAACTGATTCCAAGGGAGTACCAGACATCGAAGAAAGAACCTCAGCGGCAATAAGAGGAATAACGGCAACAACAGTGGCAACGATCATTGGTACCAACATCTTAAAGCCGTTTTTATAATGAAGATGTAAGAAGATTGAATTAAATACTCCAAAAGAAAAAAGAACAATTCCAAAGTATGCCGGATCTGGCGGTATTCCTATAAACGAGTCAGTAGTCAGACTGGATATCTGTTTTCCATAAAGACCATAATTCATCGAATAGGTAATGGCAGAGACAATAGCACAGACAATGACTGAAAGCATCTCAAAGGATAGGATCGATAAGAATCTAGCTTTGATTATATCTCTCTTTTTGATAGGCAGAAGCTCACTGTAGAAAAGATCGTTGTTTTCTTTTCCGCCCTGGAAAAGAAACAGGAAAGCCATCATGACATAGATGGCAAAGATAGTATTAGGATAATTGGGAATGAATATCATCGCTCCGAAAAGAGAAAATACCCAAACCATTGGATGAATAGCCAGACGGAATTCCTTAAATAACAGGTTCTTCATTTTCGTTGTTCCTTTCAAGATACACCATGATGGTATCTAAATCTGGTTCTTTGGTCTCAAAGCCTTCAAGCCCTTTATACTGATCTTTCTTAAAAAGCGCCTCTACCTTGTTTCTTCTTATATGATAAGAAATTGCTTTATCTTTGATCTTCTCAAATTCAGAAGAATTATTACCTTCAATTACTAAGTAGTCGTTCTTAAATTCTTCTAGAGGCTTGCTGGAAATAAGCCTGCCCTTTTGAATATAGGTAATTGTATCAGCACACTTTTCCAAGTCGGAAGTTATGTGAGTAGAGAAAAGAATCGAGACTTTTTCCTTGTCAGCCAGAAATTCAAAGATCTCCAGAATTTCATTTCTTAATACGGGATCAAGACCGCTTGTCGGTTCATCGAGAACTAGGATATCTGCATGATGAGACAAAGCTACTGCCAATCCGTATTTTACTTTCATACCCGCAGAGAGTTCTGAGACTCTCTTGTTCTCATCGAGGGCAAACTTGCTCAGAAATTCTCTATATCTTCTATCGTCCCAGTTCTTATAGAATCTTTTTGTAACGTCAGTAAGAGTCTTGAGTTTAGTCTTCGGATAATAATCAATACCGCCAAGAAGAACAGACATGATCTGTTTGTTTTCAAGTTCATTTTCTAAAAAAGAAGAACCGTGAACTAAGACTTCTCCGCTGTCTGGATGAACTAGATTGAACATAGACTTGATCGTAGTAGTCTTTCCAGCACCATTACGTCCGACAAAGCCCATTATTTCTCCTTCTTTCAAGGAGAAACTGATATCAGATAAAGTAAAAGAAGGATAAGTCTTGCAGAGATTCTTGATTTCCAGTGAATTATTACTCATTGTTATCCATCGCCTTTACAGCCATGTTAAGAAATCCGTCTTCTTTGACAATAGCTATTCCTCTCTTTTTATCAGCTAAAACAATCACTCGGTCACCGGGATTGATTTCAAACATGTCCCTGATGACTTTAGGAATGACAATCTGGCCTTTTTCACCGACTATAGTCGAGGCCATCGCTCTTCCTTTAGTTGCAGCTTTGGCAGCTGCCTTTTCAGCTTTTACAGCATCCCGTTCTTTTTTATCTTTCATTTTCTTTCCTTCATTCAAGTATAACAAGTTATACCATTCCTACTTTTCATATCATAATACTGTCATATTAAAATGTCAACCCATACAAAAAAAGCTGTCATAAAGCAGTCAAAAAACCGCTTAGTTCTTTTTACCTTTGAGAATTATTCCACCGGTTAGAAGATAATGTCTTCCTTCCTGCTTATATCGAAGATGACGATAATAAAGATAACTTAAAAGACCAAATATCAAAAACACTGTTATCACTAAAACAGCAAAGACTAACCACATCCACCAGGAAAAGTTCTTGTAATCCAAAAAATCTGTTCCCAGTATGCAGATTACGAGGACGCCGATGTTTCTGAAAATCATCGTACAGATGAAGTTGTATAAAAAGCTCATCTCCGTCATACCGGCAACTAATGATAGAGTGTCATCAGGAAAGAAAGGAAGAAGATACATCATGGGAAGAGCAGCTTTACCGCCTGCTGTCAGCATCTTAAGACTCTTTTCACTGGCTTTTCTTCCGACAATCCAGTCAACTATTTTCTTGCCGCCTAATTTTCCGATTATGAACATCAATGAAGAAGTCAGTATCACTGAAGCGGAACAGATAAGAAATGTTCTTCCCATTCCCCAAGGTGTCTGATCATTAAAAAGCA
>DHDT01000037.1:10417-10813 GCA_002399505.1 Caryophanales bacterium UBA4869
ATTAAAAAGCATATTGCCCAAAGAGATGAAGAAGATTGAACTGATTCCTGGAATGAGATTGATAAACGGAGAAATCAAAAGAAACAGACAATAAGCAAGAGGAGGATTTTCATTTGCCCATTTCTGAAAATCATTAGTTAATCCCTTTTCTCCGAGAAACAGATTAAACAGATAATAAAGGACACCTAAAAAGGAAAGAATACTGATAATCACAGTCGCTGCCCGGAAAATAATATCCCGTATCTGTTTCTTTTTTTGCATATGATAATTGTATCATGTGTACAACACCGAAAATTAACACGTATATATAAGGATATATATAAATAAAGAAGCAAAATAGATTTAAAAAATCTTCATTACCAAAAAATCCTGTTTTTTTGGAGAAAACCCGTCCTC
>DHDT01000078.1 GCA_002399505.1 Caryophanales bacterium UBA4869
TCTGAAAACTGCAAATTTCCTTTTTATCAGGAAGTCTATGCTACCCGTGAAGCGACAAAGAAATATTATCCCAAGACCGATTGTATTATCGAATTGGGCGGCGAAGACGCCAAGATTCTTTTCCTCACTGACGGTGTTGAAGTCAGAATGAACGGAACCTGTGCCGGCGGCACAGGTGCTTTCATCGATCAGATGGCCTCGCTTTTGAATGTTCCGGTCGAGAAAATAAACGACTTGGCAAAGGGCTATGAGAGAACTTATACTATCGCCTCTCGCTGCGGAGTCTTTGCAAAAAGCGATATCCAGCCTCTTCTTAATCAGGGCGCCAGAAAAGAAGACGTGGCTGAATCAATTTTCTATTCTGTCGTCAATCAGACCATAGCCGGTCTTGCCCAAGGCCGTGAGATTACAGGCAATGTCATGTATCTGGGCGGGCCTTTGACTTTCATGTCCGAACTGAGAAATGCTTTTGACAAATCCTTGAAGGTCCAAGGACTTCTTCCTGAGAATTCATTGTATTTCGTCGCTTTGGGAGCAGCTTTGTTAGCCAAGAACGACAAGCCCATTGTCTTAGACTCGATAATGGATAAAGTCCGTTCTTACAGAAACAACGAAAACTTCTCCTATATCGATCCTTTATTCAAAGACGAGAATGAATATGATGCTTTTAAAAAGAGACACGACGAAGACAAAGTCGATATTCTTCCTTTGGCTGATTATGTCGGCCCCCTGTATTTAGGTGTGGATTCAGGTTCTACTACTTTGAAATCAGTACTCATCGATAAAGACTGCAATATCCGCTATACGTCCTATGTCCCAAATAAAGGAGATCCTATCTCTTTATTGAAAGACATGCTTATCGATATCTACGAAAAGAAGAACAAGGATGCCTATATTGCCGGTTCCTCGGCCACAGGCTACGGAGAGGACTTAGCGAAGAACGCCTTTAGCTTTGATCACGGAATCGTTGAGACGATGGCTCATTTCACCGCTGCCAAGCACTTCCTTCCCGATGTCGAATTCGTCATCGATATCGGCGGTCAGGATATCAAGTGCTTTAGAATCAGAAAAGGTGTCATCGACGATATCTTCTTGAATGAAGCCTGTTCGTCAGGCTGCGGATCATTTCTGCAGACTTTTGCCTCTTCTTTAGGCTACTCTATTGCTGACTTTGCCAAACTGGCCTTGTTTGCAAAGAGACCTGTCAACTTAGGAAGCCGCTGCACAGTCTTTATGAATTCCTCTGTCAAGCAGGCTCAGAAAGATGGTGCCACTGTCAACGATATCGCTGCCGGTCTTGATATCTCAGTTGTCAAGAACGCACTCTATAAAGTCATCCGCTGTGGAAGCAAGGATGAGCTAGGCAAGAGAATTGTGGTTCAGGGCGGAACCTTCCTTAACGATGCTGTTTTACGTGCGTTTGAAAAAGAACTCGGCGTCGATGTCATCCGATCTAATATTGCCGGTCTGATGGGAGCTTATGGAGCTGCCTTGGACGCAAAAGACCTTCATCTTGAAGAATCAAAGATGTTAACAGAAGACAAACTCAGAGACTTCAAGAGAAAAGTCAATTCTGTAGTGTGCCAAGGCTGCAATAATCACTGCAAGCTCACTATCTCGGTCTTCGATGACAAGAGAATATTTATCGGCGGTAACAGATGCGAGAAGCCGGTGACAAAGAAAGCCACTGATCTCTCTCTTGATCTTTTTGATTTCAAGAACCGCTATCTGAAGACCTTCAATAACGAAAAAGCCGACCCCTCTCTTTATAAGAGAGGAAAAATCGGTCTTCCGATGGGCCTTAACTACTATGAGCTTCTTCCTTTCTGGTCCACTTTCTTCACTTCTCTGAAGTTCCAGGTAGTCTTATCCGACCCTTCTTCTGCAAAACTATATCATGAAGGACAGATGACTATTCCTTCTGACACTGTCTGTTATCCGGCTAAGCTGATGCATGGCCATGTCATCAACCTTATCGACAAAGGCGTTAAGACCATCTTCTATCCCTGCATGTCCTATAACGTTGAGGAAAAAGGAACTGACAATCACTATAATTGCCCAGTCGTCGCTTATTATTCCGAAGTCATCAAAGCCAATATCAAGGCTTTGAAGACAAACGGAATCCTTTATCTCAGCGACTATGTCAACTTATCGATGAGGAACTTCTTCCCGAAGAAAATCTACGAACAGTTAGTTCAGTTCTTCCCTGATCTTACCTATTTCGAAGTGAAAAGAGCGTCTGATTTAGCTTATGACGCTTATCGAAAATATGAGATCATCACTTCCAGAAAAGGCGAAGAGATAATCGAAGATGCCAGAAAACAGCATAAGACAATCATCGTCCTTGCCGGACGTCCGTATCATGTCGATCCTCTTATCAATCACGACATCGACAAACTGATCTTAGGCTATGACTGTGCCATTGTCAGCGAAGACGTCATCGCAAGACTTGAAAAGAAACCAGAACCCAGTCATGTTCTCAACCAATGGACTTATCATTCACGCCTTTATAAAGCCGCCGAATATGTCAAAGACCAAGAAGACATGCAGTTAGTTCAGCTGGTGTCTTTTGGCTGTGGAGTCGATGCTGTGACAAGCGATGAAGTCCGTGATATTCTCGAAAGAAACGGAAAGATCTATACTCAGGTCAAGATAGATGAAGTCACTAATCTTGGCACAGTCAAAATCAGAATCCGTTCTCTTTTGGAAGCCTTGAGACGTCAGAAGGAGAGCAAGATATGAGCGAAGAATTAAAGAGAGATAAAACCGGACGTATCATCTTCACCAAGAAGATGAAAAAGGATTACACCATTCTTTTCCTCATGATGGCTCCTATTCATTTTGTCATGCTCCAGAAGGTCTTCAATCACTACGGATATCACGCTGAGCTATTGACTGATACTTCTCCTGAAATTGCTCAGACCGGTCTAAAGTATATTCAAAACGATATGTGCTATCCGGCTATCTTAAGCTGCGGGCAGATGATTCACGCTCTTCAAAGCGGCAAGTATGACCTTCATCATGTCGCCTTGATGATTTCTCAGACTGGTGGAGGCTGCCGTGCCTCTAACTATATTTCTCTTTTGAGAAAAGGACTGAAAAGAGCCGGTCTTGATTACGTTCCGACAGTGAGTGTCAACATGTCTCATTTGGAACCGAATCCTGGCATGAAGATTACTCTGCCTTTGATAAGAAGAGCTGCTGCTGCTGTTATCTACGGCGACATGCTGATGGTCTTGAAGAATCAGGCTGAGCCTTATGAAATAAACAAAGGCGAAACCATGGAGAAGGTTCGAAAATGGCAGGACTATCTCTCAGAGCAGATTCTCCACAGTGACGCTTATAAGATGAAGAAAGTAAAAAGAATACTTAATGATATCGCTTCAGATTTTGACACGATCAAATTAGACGGCAAACCTCGAGTCAAGGTCGGCATTGTCGGCGAAATCTATGTAAAATACGCCGCTCTTGGCAATAACAATCTGGAACAGTTCTTACGTGATCAAGATTGTGAAGTCAACCTTCCCGGCATGATGAATTTCATCATCTTCAAAGTAGACAACCGTATCGAAGACTGCAATCTTTATGGCGGACATCAGATCAAGAAGATGATCTGTTCCTGGCTTTTTGATTTCTGCACCGGTATGCAGAATGCCTTTAATGACGCCATCAAAGAACATTCTCATTTCCAAGTTCCTTCCACCTACGCCCATGTCAGAGAACTAGTCAAAGGAATCAACGGATATGGAAACAAGATGGGAGAAGGCTGGCTATTAACCGGTGAGATGCTGGAGTTAGCTGATTCGGGATACGAAAACATTGTCTGCACACAGCCTTTTGGCTGTCTTCCTAATCATATTTCCGGAAAGGGAATGATAAGAAGAGTCAGAGAAGCTGACAGCAGAGCCAACATTGTCGCTGTTGATTATGATGCCGGTGCTCCGAAAGTCAATCAGGAAAACCGCATCAAACTGATGCTTTCCATCGCTAAGGAAAACCTTGAAAAAAAAGAAGCTGAGTCTCAGAAGGAGAACTCAGCTGTTAAGGCTGAAGACAAGTAGAGCAGAGATATCTTATCGATAGAGTCTAATGAGAAGTCCTTGCTGATTTTATTTAAGCCGTTGATAGCGGCTTTTTTAAATCCTTCAAAATAGAAGGCGTTTTTATCAGTGGGTATAATCAAAGTATTTCCATAACGGAAGACACCGTCAGTCGGATTATTCAAGTCAGCAATTATACTGCTGGAATCGATATCGGTTCTGGCTAAGAAGGCGTGGAAGAGTGATCTTGTGAATAAGACGGCCTGATTGAAGATGATTTCTTTGTTCTTGTCAAAATAGGAAAGAAGCTTCTTATCGATCTGATTGTTTTCATTGGCAAGATCGATGATAACCAAAGGAGAAAAACGTGCCAATAAATCAGGAAGCATTACTTTATCTAAATCAAAGAGGAAGGAATCCAATGTTCTGAGAGCATTGCTTTTCTCGTTTTCCATCCGACTTCTATATTCTTGAGGGACTCGTCTGACAATATTGCTGAAATAAGTTTGGAAAGTAGTTTCTCCAAGCTGTGATTTCTCTTTCCCCTGTCCTTTTAAGATGATGGCATTAGCGACTAAGGAATACAGATAAAAAGAAATCAAGGACTGTTTGGTATCTTCGACATACCCCATTCCATTGATATCAAAACGATTGGTGACTTCTTTGTCATTTAAGAAAAAAGAAATTCCTTTTTCATCGACAAGACTATTTACAGCATTGATAATATCTAATTTGTTCATGTTGGTTTATGGTTAAATTATAGCATAAGAAATAGAGGAAGAAAGCATAAATAGTTTTGGTGATTATTTGACTGTTTTCTTTCCTTTGACGTTGAGAATGATGGCATATATGAGTTTGGATAATGAAAGAGCAGATAACACAAATCCTACAATGGCAATTAGAAAGAAAATAACAATCTGTGAAAAATCTCCATGCAGACCAGAAACAAGGAAGAAAGAGGAAACTATAAATGTAGAAACAAAGACCGATAAGTTGACTGCTATGTTCTCTTCAAATTGTGACCAGAAAATGAAAGAGAGAGCTGAATTTGCTATGGTACCTACTGCCAATAAAACTATTATTGTTATTAGGACAGGGGTTGAAGAAATAAAAGGATTGTAGTTCTGCACAAACATTAAAGAACAGATGAAGGTGTTGATAATCGAAATAGCGACTAGCGTTTTACTGATTAAATTTTTATTCATGATATTTTCCTTTATTAATTAATCGAAAAGGAATATTTGGTGTAAGCAACATTAGGTATAAAAAAGCTTTATGAACGATATAAGCACAAAGATAAATCGATGGACTGGTTTCTGCAAAAGTTCTTTTCTGTTCCTTCTTGTCTGTTTTTAGTATGGGACGGAAAACTATGATAGACAAGCTGTAATTAGAAAATACTATGTTTTATCCATGTCTGGTTTATATGTTGAAAACTATGTTTTCTTTCAAGTATTTATTTTAAAAAAGGAAGTTTTCAGTGCTTTTTAAAAAAATTTTTTTCATTAACGAGATGAGACTGGATATCATACAGAACGACAAAACTATTACAAAGAAATATAACTGAGATTTTCAGGAGTCTTATCCCTTTCACGGATCTGATTACTTCACTGATTAGGGATTACAGACTGAGGAACACGGTTAAGTGAAAGATGCGGACAAGTATTGGTTTCAGTTTGTTTTTTATAGACAATATTATAGAAATAGATTTATTGAATAGGTGTTATTGAAGTATTGAAGTAACTATCGAAGTTCATAGAAGTAATACTTCTAAATTACTTCGTTTTATGCTATTATCATAATATGAAGCGGAGGTTATGGCAATGACATTTGAAGAATTATTTCCTGATGCTACTTTACAGTCCTTTGATGTTGAGTTTAAAGGATTTCTTGGCAGTGGTCCAGATGAAAAAGGATTAAGCAGTGAAGTCGGATGGCTGAAAACACTGGTGGCTTTTGCTAATGGCGCTGGCGGGTCTTTATTTGTAGGAGTTGAAAATAAAACCCATAAGATTGTGGCACTTGACCTTAATAGTGCCGATAAACAAATTCAATTGGTATACCGGACCTGCAAACAGAGAACAGACCCATTTATCGAACCTCTCATTAGTAAAATTGATATTCCATTTCCAAATGAAACGAGGGTTGTTATCAGAATTGAGATTAAGCCTTCATCTCTGTTGCCGGTGCTTCTTAAAGACAGGGGCGGGTCTTTTGCTCTTGTCAGGAGATTTGGCCAAACTGATCTAGCTACCTCGGAAGAACTACGAGAATTGGCACAAAAGAGCTCTGATATTTCCTTTGATGAATATCCAACTAAGGAATTGTTTAGCAATAACGATTTTACTTCTTTCTTCGAGTCTTATCAGGAACATAATGGAAGTCCTTTGGATCCAAAATATTTAATCAGTAAAGGTTTTATGGACATAAATGGATATCTTAGCCGAGGTGCTTTGCTTTTTAAAGACGAATGCAAAGATCCCAAAACAATGATATCTATTGTTAAATACCCTGGTATAGATAAAGGGTCCAGTGAATTGCTTTATGTGGAAAAACTAATTGGACCTATTCATACTTTGATATTGAAGGCGGCCAATATCATTCAAGCTCAATCTGTAAATGGTATTAAAAAAACCTCCTCAGGCGAGAAAAAAATCTTTTCTTTTCCTGCCAGATCTCTTTTGGAAGGAATTGCCAATGCGTTTGCTCATCGAAACTATTGGATTGGCGGTTCTCAGATTCAAATATCTATTTTCAAGGATCGAGTGGAAATTGTTTCCCCGGGGTCTTTGTTGGGTCTTCAAAATCTTCCCAAGGATAAGGATATTAAAAACATCAAACCTCGCCATCGTAACGAAGTCATTTGCAATGCCCTTTCTCTTTTAGGCTTGATTCAAGGTTTAGGAACTGGTTTTGACAAAATTGCCGATGACTATCGAATGGCTGATGAAGCTCATCAGCCCTATGTAGAGAGTTCTCCATCCTCCTTCTCTTTGACACTCCCAGATCTTATGTATGCCCAAGGTGTAGTCGGAACAGATAATCCTGCTCCTGCCATTGCTCTTATCGGAGCCGGGCAATTAAGTGCTAAAGAAAACCAAGTTCTCTCTTTTTGTTACCCTAGAAAACGAACCTTGAAAGAAATAGCTCAATTTCTTGGAATTTCAGTATCTTCATATTTGAAGGGCGAACTACTTGGGGGCCTGATAACAAAAGGTTATCTTATTCAAAGTGACCAAAGACCAGCCTCCTATTTGACTTCTAGAGAAAAGGTCTATTTGATTTGAAGTATTGAAGTAACTATCGAAGTTAATAGAAGTAATACTTCTAAACAACTTCTATATTGTTGATTGGTCTTTGTTTTAAAGCGTTTTGTCCTATGCTGTTTTTAGGATTAACACTCTAGGTTCTTAACTAGATAGGCTTGTTTTTGGAATGAAACAGTTCTTTTCGATACTGATTCGAGACGGAAAGAACTGTTTATCATCCTTTTATTCTGATACTTTCGTTTTAGGGTTTATCTCTATCTCTTTTTCGGCTATAATTCTTTCTTGAGGTAAAAAAACATGGCTGAAGACAAAGTGGTCGTCATTGATTTTGGAGGTCAGTACAACCAACTCATCGCTCGTAGAGTCAGACAGTGTCATGTCTATTCAGAAGTTCTTCCTTATACTATCGATATCGATACATTAAAGGATGAAAGTATTAAGGGTATCATCTTTACCGGTGGACCAAATTCCGTATATGATGAGAAATCCCCTCATATTGATAAGAGAATTTTTGAATTGGGAAAACCTATTTTAGGTATTTGCTATGGAGCCCAGCTGATCGCTTATGAATTAGGCGGTAAAGTTGAGCATGCCACTAAATCAGAATACGGAAAGACCATAGTACATAAAGTGACCAAAGGTCCCTTGATGAATCGTGTCAACGATACTACTGAAGTCTTTATGTCTCATACTGATCAGGTGACAAAGATACCGGAAGGATTTGAGCTTTTATGTTCTTCTGATAACTGCAGGTATTCTGCTTTTGAAAACGTCGCTAAAAATATTTATGCAACTCAATTCCATCCCGAAGTTGAACACTCTGTACAGGGACAGAGGATCATCGAGAACTTTGTTCTTGATATCTGCCGCTGTAATCCTTCTTGGAAACCTTCTTCCTTTATCGATATGCAAGTTGAGAAGATCAGAGAGAAAGTCGGTGATAAAAAAGTAATCTGTGGTCTTTCGGGCGGTGTTGACAGTTCTGTCACTGCTGCTTTGATTTCAAAAGCCATCGGCAAGAACCTATATTGTGTTTTCGTCAATCATGGTCTGATGAGAAAAAATGAAGCAGAAGAAGTAGAACGCGTATTTGGAAACAAAGAGAGATTCGAATTGAATTTCATATCTGTTGATGCTTCATCTTTGTTTTTCAACAAACTAAAAGGCCTTACTGATCCGGAAGATAAAAGAAAAGCAATCGGTCATACTTTCTTAGAAGTGTTTGAAGAAGAATCAAATAAGATTCCTGAAGCTGAATACTTGGCTCAGGGAACTATCTATCCTGACAGAATAGAATCCGGATTGGGAATATCAGCAAAAATCAAATCGCATCACAATGTGGGCGGTCTTCCCAAAAACATCAAGTTCAAGGGCTTAGTCGAACCTCTTGACTTCCTTTTCAAGGACGAAGTCAGAGAAGTCGGAAGATTATTAGGTCTTCCTTCTACTATTGTCGACAGACAGCCTTTCCCTGGACCTGGTTTAGGTATCAGAATCATCGGTGAAGTAACACCTGATAAAGTACATATTGTTCAGGAAGCCGATTATATCTTCCGCGAAGAAATCAAAAAAGCCGGCTTAGACAAGAATATCAGTCAGTATTTTGCTGCTTTATCCAATATGAGATCAGTAGGTGTCATGGGTGATAGCCGCACTTATGACTATGCGGTTGTCTTAAGAGCAGTTCAGACTGATGACTTTATGACAGCGAAGCCTTATCCGCTTCCCTATGATGTTCTTTCTGTTATTGTCGATAGAATCGTCAACGAAGTCAAAGGCGTTAATCGTGTCGTCTATGACTTTACCTCTAAGCCTCCGTCAACTATTGAATTAGAGTAGTTTCTAATATTGATTCATCTTTTAGTGACTGATGACAGAGTTTTGCATTTGTCCATTTTTTAATGGAATGAAATAATAGAAAATAGATAATTATTTGAAAAAAACGTAATAATTCTAATTGTATTCATTTTAGAAATTGTTAGTCGTTTACTATTTTGTGATACTCCTTTTTTAAGACCTATAATAAGGAAAAGGAGGATTCATGATGAACCCAATTAAGAAAATTTGTGTTTGTTTATCTGTTCTTCCCTTCCTACTGACTTCGGCTACAACCCTTCCATATTCTAATATTGCAAAAAGAAGTATTAACGGCACGTTCATTACTGGTGGGTTTGTTTCTGATGGAGATGGTATTAAATTTCTGAAATGCTCACTCTAGATAAC
>DHDT01000063.1:0-2143 GCA_002399505.1 Caryophanales bacterium UBA4869
GTTCCACTTTGCCACGGTTGACAAAGGTGTCAACTATGAAAGATATGTTTTCAAATTTCCTGATTCTATTCTTCCTTCTTCTTTGATCCAGAAGATGAACTCGATCCCTAGCTTTTGTTCCTTAACCAATGTTCCTGATAACATGTTTTTGATTCTTGACGGTCTTCTGGGACTAGGTAACTTTGATGAAGAGGAAAAGAGAATACTTTCCATCTGTGAGACTCTGAAGTTCTTAGTATATCTTAGCAAGTTCCCCGCTGATGATAATTCTACCAAGGATGAGATCACTTCTCAGATTACTCTCTATATCGAAAATCATCTTCAGGATAAGCTGACCTTAAAGGAAATGGCTTCGGCCCTGAGTTATTCGGAATCATATCTCATAAGCACCTTCCGAAAAAAAATGCATTGTTCTATCATGCAGTATGTCAGATCAAAGAAATGCATTCTCGCTTATAAAATGATCAGAGGAGGGTCTAAACCTCATTCAGTAGCGGAGTACCTCGGCTTTGACGAATATTCTACTTTCTATCGATCATATAAGGCAGTTTTAGGTTTCTCTCCGGGAGAAAAAAACAAAGAACCACAGAATATGAGATAAGTCTGGTCTTTTTGCAATAATCAAAACTTATTATTGCAATTGATAGCGCTTTACTTTTGATTTATTTTATATTGGATAGGAACAGATAAATGAGACAGATAATCAATATCAATAAATCATGGAGATTTATAAAAGAAGATATAAGTTATGAAAACGCTCTTGATAAAAAGGGTGTTCTTTTGGATTTGCCTCATACCTGGAACAACAAAGACGGTCAGGACGGAGGCGGAGACTATGTCCGGTCAGCTTTTTGGTATTTTAAAAGACTAGATAGACCAAAACTCATAGACGGAGACAAAGTCTATCTGGAGATCTTGGCCTGTAATAGCAGTGCCGAAGTCTATGTCAATGGCAGAAAGCTATTTACGCATGACGGAGGTTATTCTCTGTTTAGGGTCAATATTACGGAACAGCTTATGGACAAAGACAACATCATCGCCATCAAAGCCGACAACAAACCCAATGATTATGTCTATCCTCAGCATGCTGATTTCACTTTCTATGGCGGTCTTTACCGAGGCGTTAATCTTCTCATTGTTCCCAAAGTTCATTTTGATGTCGATTATCTAGGTGATCCCGGACTAAGATGTGATGCCAAAGTAAATGGAAATGACGGTATTCTTGAAGTGTCGGGATTTAAGGATTTTCCTTTGGATGTCGATTGCAGAGTAATCGACAGAGAAGGTAAAGAAGTGGCTTTTGGAAAGGCATCTAAGCCTCTCGTCATTAAAAACGTTCATCTTTGGAACGGACTTGAAGACCCTTATCTGTATACTGTGGAAGCCACCGCAAATGATATGGGGAAGGAAAGCGATGTTGTCAAAACGCGTGTCGGTTTCCGCACCTTCAAAGTCGATTCCAGAAAAGGCTTTATTCTCAATGGCAGAAACTATCCTCTGCGGGGTGTTTCCCGTCATCAGGACTTTGCCGCTCTTGGCAATGCCATCACGGAGAAAGAGATGAAAGAAGACATCAATTTAATCAAAGAAGTCGGGGCTAATACAGTCCGATTGGCCCATTATCAGCATAGTCAGAGATTCTATGAACTCTGTGATGAAGCAGGATTAGTCGTATGGAGTGAGATACCTTATATTTCAAAACATATGAATTCTGGCAATGCCAATGCCATGAATCAGATGAAAGAACTGATAGTCCAGACTTATAACAATCCTTCGATTGTCTGTCGTGGTTTATCTAATGAAATAACTATGAAGAGTTCAACTGGCAAGACTCAATTCCATAAAGAATTAAACGACTTGGTTCACAAGATGGATCCTTATCGTCTGACAGCCATGGCAAACTTTGCCATGATGCTCTCAGTCAATCCTTTCTGTCGTATCGTCGATGTGACCAGTATGAATTTCTATCATGGCTGGTATACGCCTTGGACCTCTCTTAATGGTATTCGTCTTTCCCTGTTCCATTTCCTTTTCCCCAATAAAGGATTAGGATTTTCTGAATATGGAGCTGAAGGTATGCCTTCTCTTCATTCTGAACATCCTAAAAGAGGTGATAACAGCGAAGAATATCAGTTCTTATGTT
>DHDT01000063.1:2315-2524 GCA_002399505.1 Caryophanales bacterium UBA4869
TGTGGAACATGTTTGATTTTGCAGCTGATTCCAGAAATGTCGGCGGTGATCCTGGAAAGAACCATAAAGGTCTGGTTACTTTTGACAGAAAAATAAAGAAAGACAGTTTCTATCTCTATAAGGCCTTCTGGTCAAAAGAAAGCTTTGTTCATCTCACCGGTCATCGTTTTACTCAAAGGGCGAATAGGAAGACTAAAGCCTATGTCATG
>DHDT01000014.1:0-348 GCA_002399505.1 Caryophanales bacterium UBA4869
ATCAAGGGAAAAGACATCCCAAGTCAGGTGATTTTAGGTATCCGTCCTGAAGACGTCCATCAGGGAAACGGCATTCATGCCGAAAGATATCCTGATGCCTGCTTCACTATCAAAATCAGATTGGCCGAGCTTTTAGGAAACGAGTACTACATCCATACCGATTTCGCCTCTCAGGATATCATCGCCCGTTTCCCCGCTGAAAATATGCTGAAGGTCAACGATTATGTACGTGTCTGTTTCAACCTGGCAAAGATCCACCTATTCAATCCGGATGATGAAAAGAACATCCTTTAGCTGAGAGAAGAATAGAAAGGAGATAGCTATGGAGGAACAACAGACAACAAGTAA
>DHDT01000014.1:592-3256 GCA_002399505.1 Caryophanales bacterium UBA4869
AAACTTTTTACTACTCGTTCTTTGAGTATTACAACCAGCAGCTGACCACGGTCGGACCTAATTTCATCGGATTCGACAACTTCGCCAACCTATTGGTCGGTACGCCTGAGGCTCCGACAATGTTCTGGAAATACCTCGGAAACACGATGATCATCTGGATCATCGGTTTCATCCCTCAGATCATCGTTTCCCTCCTTCTTGCCATCTGGTTCACCGATTCAAGACTGAAGATTAAATGTTCGCAGTTCTTCAAGGCCATCACCTATATGCCAAACTTAGTCATGGCCTCGGCTTTCGGTATGATGTTCTTGATGATGTTCGGTCAAAACGGTCCTATTAATCAGATATTGATATCCTTAGGAATATTGGATAGCGCCTATGTCTTCACAAACAGCGCCTGGTGGGTAAGAATCATCATCGCCGGCATCAACTGGCTGATGTGGTTTGGAAACACGACTATCCTTTTGATGTCAGGTATCATGGGTATCGATGAATCCATCTTTGAATCAGCCCGTCTAGACGGAGCCAGTGCCAGCAGAACTTTCTGGCAGATTACAATGCCTTTATTGATGCCGATATTCGTCTATGTTCTGATCACTTCCCTAATCGGCGGTCTACAGTTATTTGATGCCGCTCAGATCTTCACCGAGTCGACAGGCGGACCTGATGCCTCTTCTTATACCATCATCATGTATCTGTTCAGCTTAGTCACCAATTCCCACGATTACGGAATGGCAGGAGCAGTCTCAGTCATCATCTTCATTTTCACCGGTGTTCTTTCTCTGGTCGTCTTTAAGACCTTAGTTCCTAACTACAAGGCCGCCAAGGCAGAAGCTAAATCTTATAGAAAACGTCAGAGATGGCTGAAAGACATCAATAACGACTCCTCTTCTCTTACCAAAGGTCTTGAAGCTGACGGAGGTACAAGATAATGAGAACTAACAGACGCCTTTATACAGCAGACGCTGTAATGGCTAACGGAAACAATCCTGTCTTCTCAGGGAAAAATCATCATAAGAGTGCAAAAGCAGGACTTTATACCTATCGGACGGTCGTATATATCATACTTATCATCCTTACCCTGGTCTGCCTTTTCCCTTTCATCAACATCATCATCAACTGCTCTTGGAGCAATGCCGACATTCAAAAGGGATTCCATTGGTGGTTTGGCAATTACTTCGCCGAAAACTGGAACGCTCTGATCAGTGACTCCCACTTGGGATTCAGACAGGCGTTTATCAATTCTCTTCTTATCGCCGTCATCTCATCAGTGCTGACAGTCTACTTCAGTGCCTTAACCGCTTATGCGACTCACATCTATACTTTCAAAGGCAAAAAAGCGATAACTACTTTCATTCTCTGCATCATGATGATCCCTACTCAGGTTTCCGCCATGGGTCTTGTCGTCATCTGCAACCAGCTTCATCTTTTAAATCAGCTCTGGGTCATCATTGTTCCTGCCATTGCCTCACCGGTCACCTACTTCTATATGAAGCAGTATCTGGAATCAGTTCTTCCTTTCGAAGTCATTGAAGCTGCCCGTGTCGATGGTGCTTCAGAACTGAGAATATTCCATCAGATAGTCCTGCCGATCTAGAAGCCGGCACTTGCCGTCCAGTTTATCTTTGCCTATGTCGCCAACTGGAACAATTATTTCATGCCGGCCATGCTGCTTCAAAGCTCAGACACCAAGACTCTTCCTCTGGTCATCGCCAGTCTGAAAGCCTCTTCGCCTGACACCTTCAACTTAGGAGAAGTCTATATGCTCATCATGATCACTATTCTTCCTTTGATTGTCATCTATCTCATTTTCAGCCGTTCCATCATCAAAAACCTCACTTCCGGAGCTGTCAAAGGATAAATCATGTTTGACAGAGATTTTGAATTCGGCACTGGTATCTCGTCCTATCAGACAGAAGGTGCCTACAAGGCTGACTTAAAAGTTCCTTCTATCTGGGATGAGTTTACCCATGAAGGCTCAAACATAGAAGATAACTCTGACGGTGATGTCGCTACTGATTTCTATCATCGTTACAGAGAAGATATCCTTCTAGCCAAAGAGCTTGGCATCTCTTCTTTTCGTCTCTCTCTCAGCTGGTGTCGAATAATCAACGAAGATCAAAGCGTCAATTATCAGGGTATTTCCTTCTATAGACAGGTGCTCTCCTTCATAAGAGAATGCCAGATGAAATGCGCTGTCACTCTCTATCATTGGGATCTTCCCCTATATCTAGATACAAAAGGCGGATTTGCAAATCCCGGTATAAAAGGATACTACCTCACCTATGTCAAAGCCGTGGTCGAAAACCTCGGTGATCTCATCGATGTCTATTTCACTTTCAACGAACCTCAATGCATCATCGGATTAGGTATGAACGGAATTGAACAGGCTCCTAAGAGAATCTATCCTATCAGTGACTTAGTCAAAGCCTGTCACAATATCCTTTTGTGTCACGCCTTGGCATTCAGGCTGATCAAAGATACCAATCCAAGTAGCAAAGTCAGTTTCGTAAACACCTTCACTCCCTACCTTCCTACTGACAGAGAAAACAAAGACGAAGAAGAAAAAGCCTATCAGATGACTTTCAAAAGCCCGGTCGACCGCTATGTTTTCTTTACCCCCTCAGTCTTCATGGATCCTTTGTTTTTAGGTCACTATCCTCA
>DHDT01000014.1:3365-11309 GCA_002399505.1 Caryophanales bacterium UBA4869
GACTATCCTCAAGAGTACTATCAGGAATTTGCTCCTCTGCTTTCCTTTGTCACCAAACAGGATATGGACCTTATCAAAGAAAGCACCCCGGATGACATCTATATCAATATCTATACCGGAAGAGATATCCACGTTGAAAAAGACAAGACTGTCAGAATCATCGAAGATGACAGAAAAGAAGATCAGACTTCCTTCAATTGGCTGAAAGTGAAACCGGAATCTCTTTATTACGCCGTCAAGTATGCCTTCAGACGTTATCAGAAACCGGTATATATCTCAGAAAACGGCGTTCCTTACGAAGACACAAGAGAAGATAACCGGGTTCACGATGAGAAAAGAACTGAATTCATCAAAAGATACCTGGAACAATTAGACAAAGCCAGAAAAGAAGGAATCCCTGTCAAAGGCTACTATTACTGGTCCTTAGAAGATAACTTCGAATGGGCCTTTGGCTATACGAAGAGATTCGGTCTTGTCTATATCGATTATCAAGACGATCTCAGGAGAATCAAAAAAGACTCGTTCTACGCTTATCAGAGAATCATCAAAGAAGCGAAATAACAAAAAAAGGTGAAGCTGACTTTAGCTCCACCTTTTTGTTATTTGACTGTTTCGCCTTTTTGAATATGGCCTTCAGCATAGACGACTTTAGGAATAAAGGTCTGAGGATGCTCGATTCTGTCGATCAAATTAAGAGCTGCCTCTTTTCCAAGGGCATCTGAATTCTGCACATAAGTCGTAAAACTCGGTCGATATAAAGTTGAAATTTCAACGCCATCATAACCGACGACGGAAATGTCTTCCGGTACACGGTATCCCATCTGAGCCAAGGCTGTGATGCCTCCCAGAAGTGAAATATCATCAGGATAGAAGATTACAGATGGTAAATCTGAGGTGGCTAAGAGAGCTTTGGTGGCACGTCCAGATGCTTTAGGATCATGGAATTGCGCAGCTATCAGATAATTGCTGTTGACTTGTAAGCCCATATCTTCCATGCCTTTATAGAAGCCGGCAAGTCTCTTTCTGGTAACATCAGTATTCTCACCGTGGATATAGGCGATTTTCTTATGTCCCAAAGAAGCGACATATTTGACCAGTTTTTCAGTTCCGTCAGTATTATCGGACATGATTGCCGTCGCAGAATTATAGATGTAATCGATAGTGACAGTCGGCAATGAACTATTAGCCAGTTCGATGACTTCCGGATTCTTGAAATCTTCTGAGACGACGATGACTCCGTCCATGCTGTGGTAGTTAGCTAACTGCAGATAAGTCATGTTGTTGTTTTTGGTCTTAGAAAGAAAAGTTATGTAATAACCTAAGGACTCGGCTTCGACTTTCAAAGAATCTAAAATCGCAGAAAAATACTCGTGACGAAGACCGCCAGCGGTCGGGTCAGAGAAAATAACACCGATTGAATATGATTTTTTCATCTTCAAAGCTCGGGCGTTGGCATTAGGGACATATCCCATTCTTTCGGCTTCTGCTTTGATTCTCTTTATTGTCTCTGGACTCAATTCAGAGGAATCGTGTAGGGCTTTGCTGACTGTGGCAATGGAGGTAGAGCATTTTTCAGCTATATCTTTTATCTTTACCATTTTACCCCTCCTCTCAAACGTTTAAGCTACAAGAATATTATACTTTTTCTAAGATAGTAAAACTAGCAAAACGATTACGTTTTTGTCAAAAAACAATCATTTTCATTAGATTGTTAATTATATATGTTTTCCACTCTAAATAAGGTGATATCAGTGTTAACATAAATGCCTTGACAGACACTCAAAAGAAGTATATACTTTCTCATGTCAAAACCAAATTAATGGGGGAAATTATACCATGGTTAAAATCAGATTATCCAGAATCGGAAGAAATGATCTTCCTTTCTACAGAATCGTCGTCTCCGATTCCAGAAAGACCACCAGAGCCGCTAACTTAGCTGACTTAGGCTCTTATGATCCTAGAAGCGAGAAGTTCAGTTTAAATGAAGAAGAAGCTCTCAAGTGGCTCAATGCCGGTGCAATTCCTTCTGATTCCGTCAAGACTCTTCTCTCTAAGAAGGGTGTTATGAAGAAGTATGCCGAAGCCAAGGTTGCTGCCCGTAAGGAATTAAATTCCAAGAAGGACAAGAAGGCTAAGAATCCTGATACTCATAAGAAGGCCAAGAATGCCGCTAAGAAGGCTGACAAGGCTGCTGCCGCCAAGAAGTTTGCCGACAATGCCGCTAGCCATCCTGCCAAGAAAGCCGAAGAAGCTCCCGTTGAAGCTGCCGCCGACAACACTGAGGCTAAGTAACAATGGATACCGGTACTAACCTCGATCTCACCGAAGATATCCGTTCGCTCATCGAACCCTTGGTTAGCAAACCTGAGGCTATCATGGTCAAAAGAACTGATAAGCCTGAAGACTTGGGAAAGAAAGAGCAGAACTACCTCATCCTCTGTGAGAAGGACGACTTAGGAAAACTTATCGGTCGTCATGGTGTCATCTCTGATTCCATCCGTACCCTTCTCAATGTTTCCATCAAGAACATGAGAAAAAAGGTTCATCTTCGTTTTGAATCCTTTGATGAATTCAACGAAGGTTCCAGCAAGTAAAAAGATAGGGGAGCATTTGCTCCCCTGTTTCTTTCTATAAAGGAGAATATATGCCAGTAAAGAAAATAGGACATATTGTTAATACATACGGAATTAAAGGACAGCTTAAAGTCTCAGTGACTTCTTCGACTGCCGAAAACCGTTTTGCAGTCTGAAAGAAAATTACCATCAACGATCAGTCTAACAAAGAAACTAAGTACACTATCAAATCTGAAATGGTCAAGAACAACAGAATTGTTGCCATTGGCTTAGAAGGTTTCGATGACATCAATCAGGTAACCTGGATGATAGGACGCGATATCTTCGCTCAGGTTCAGGCACCTAAGGGAACTTTCTTTTACGATGACTTAGTCGGAATGAAAGTCTTATCCTCAAAAGGGGATGAAATAGGTGCAGTCACCACCGTCGTCAAGATGCCGGCCGGCGATTATCTTTTAGTTGAGAACTTCTATATTCCTTTCAAACAAGATCTTTTCATCAAAGAAATCGATTCTGAGAACAAGGTCATCACTCTTACAGATTTAGGAACAGAAACCTGTAAGTAATGAAAATTACGATACTTACCATCTTTCCTTCTTTCTATCAAGAGTTTATCAAATCATCAATAATAGGAAGAGCCATATCCAAAGGAATAGTCGAAATAAACATCGTCAATATCAGAGACTATTCTCTCGACAAGAATCATCGGGTAGACGATCATCCTATCGGCGGAGGAGCCGGTCTCATCATGAGACTGGAACCTCTTTTGGATTGTCTTAAAGCCAACACCACTTCCAATACCTACAAGATCACTATGGGTCCAAAGGGTCATACCTATACCCAAGACGATGCCAAAAGACTGTCGAAGATGGATGAAATCTGTCTAATCTGCGGTCACTACGAAGGCATCGACTGCCGCTTCAGCGATTATGTCGATGAAGAACTGTCAATCGGAGACTTCATCCTGACCGGCGGTGAAATACCAGCTATGGCCATTGCTGATTCAATTGTTCGCCTATTGAAAGGCTCAATCGCCGATGACTCTACTAAAGAAGAATCATTTAACGATGGGGTTTTAGAATATCCTCAATATACCTATCCCAAAGAATATGACGGCAAAAAGATACCGGATATTCTTTTCTGCGGAAATCATCAGATCATCGATGATTATCACCGAAAAGAGGCCTTGAAGGAAACCCTGGTCAAAAGGCCTGATTTATTTAAAAATATAACTTATACTAAAAAAGACGCCACTTTTATCGATGAGATAAAAACAGGAAAGAATTCTTCAGATTCAGAAAAAGTAAAAGAAGCTATCCAAAAAGGAAAGAAGTTTATCAAATAAAACATTCAAAGCTTCTTATTTAAATTGCTTAGTCAGATTTAATGTCTTCCCATCAGCATTTTTATCATAGCTGGATTGTTTTTCATCATCTTCATCTGATCGGACATGTTGTCATAGGCCTTAAGAACCTTATTGACATCAGCAGCCGAAGTACCGGAACCATTTGCGATTCTCAGTTTTCTGCTGGCTTTGATCATATTAGGTTTCTTTCTTTCTTCACGAGTCATCGAACTGATAATGACCTCAATCTGCTTCATAAAGGACTGAGCCTGATCAGTCTGTTCATCGCTGACTTTGGGTGCGCCAGGCATGAGACGAATCAATTTTCCCAAAGGTCCCATCTTGCTGATCTGTTTCATCATGGAGAGCATATCAGTCAAATCGAACTGACCCTGAGCCATACGGCGACTGGTTTTTTCAGCCTGTTTCTCATCGATCTTTCCCTGTAGCTCTTCGACTAAGGAGACAATGTCTCCCATGCCCAAGATTCGGTCAGCCATACGATCAGGATAGAAGTTCTCGAGATCATCTATTTTCTCACCGACACCGGCGTATTTGATTGGCAGACCAGTGAGTTTTTTGATGGATAAGGCAGCACCGCCTCTGGAGTCACCGTCAAGTTTAGTCATGATGAGACCGGTGATCTTGATTTCTTTGGCAAAAGTAAGAGCGACGTTGGTAGCGTTCTGGCCGGCCATCGCGTCAACTGTCAATAAGGTCTCATCGATATTGACGGCTTTCTGAAGATCTTTAAGCTCCTGCATCAGCTTCTCATCGATTTCCAATCGTCCGGCTGTATCGAGAATCAGAATATCATACTTTTCGTCAGTGGCTTTTTTATAAGCGGCTCTGGCGATATCGATGACGGCAGTTGAATTCCTGTCGGAATAAGTATTGACGGCCGGATTGCATTTCAAGCCCAGATTCGTAAGCTGATCAATAGCAGCGGGACGATAGACGTCCAAGGCACCTAAAAGTACTTTCTTGTGATTCTTGTTCTGGAAGAGATTGGCAAGCTTGGCGGCACTGGTTGTCTTACCAGTACCATTAAGACCAACCATCATGACCACGGTCGTCTTATGATCAAGACGGAAGGGAATGTCGTTATCGCCATCACCTAAAAGCTTAGTCATCTTATCGTGGACGATCTTGACGAACATATTGCCAGGAGATACCTTGTCTAGGACCTTCTGACCAATAGCATCTTCTTTGACTTCTTTGACAAAGTCATTGACGACATCATAATTGACATCAGCTTCCAAAAGTGCCTTTCTGACTTCCTGAAGAGCTTCGTCAACGTTTTTCTCAGTCAGAGTAGCCTGACCGCGGATTTTCTTGAACAGATGACCTAAACGATCGCTTAATGCTTCAAATGCCATGTGAGATTTCTCCTTTCATCCTATGCAGAAGATCTTTGATCTTTGATATATCATCACAGTCCTCAGCCTCATCCATAAGTTCTGAGACCGCCTTTTCTTTTTCGAGCAAAGACAGCTTTTTTTCATAATCGTCGAGTTCTTTTTCTCCGTTTAGCAAAGAGACAAAGACAGCATTTCGTGAGACTTTGTCATTCTGAGCGATCTCGCTCAGAGACAGGTCTTCAAGATAGAATGACTTCATTCTTCTCAGAGTCACTTTAGTCAGAAGATTCCCGTAGATGAGAACCAGACTGCTATAGCGGTTCTTCTTTGATAATCTGTCTTCCATATTACATAAGGAAGCTGAAACAATCAAGAAGAAGGAAAACAATGCTTCCGATAAGGAAATACATCCAGAAATTCTTATATTTATAGAAGTGAATCCTATCAAAAGGCAAGACCCAGATTGAATAAATAAAAGCGATGACAATCGATGTAATCATCGATGCCAAATAAGGATTGGGAATCAGATAACCGAAAAGCATTGAAACCAAAAAATTTAAAAGCAAGCAGATAACAAGAGAGATAATAATACCCATAACTAGTCCTCCTTATCTCCGAGTAAAAGGCCATAAAGATATTTGTCGAGGTCGAACTCCTCCAAATCATCCATCTTTTCACCTAAGCCGATGAATTTGACAGGCAAAGCTAACTGATCACGGATAGATAAAATAATGCCGCCTTTGCTGGTTCCATCCATCTTAGTGATGACAATGCCAGTCAAAGGAACGGAATCTCTAAAGACACTGGCCTGATCAATACCATTCTGGCCCGTGTTAGCATCAATCACTAATAAGCTTTCATGTGGAGCTTCAGGAATTATTTTTTTCATGACTCTCACAATCTTAGAAAGTTCATCCATTAAGCCTTTCTTATTCTGAAGACGACCGGCTGTATCAACTAAAACCAATTGATAGCCTTCAGCTTTGGCTTTGTTTAAAGCATCATAGCACAAGGAAGCCGGATCAGAGTTGGGGCGAGTCAAGATATCAACTCCAACTTTCTTGGCCCAGAAAGCTAATTGTTCTACAGCTCCAGCACGGAAAGTATCAGCAGCCACCAAAAGCACTTTCATGCCACGGTCTTTGTATTTCTTAGCCAGCTTAGCCACGGTTGTAGTCTTTCCGACACCATTTACGCCACACATCAAAACAACAGTCGGACCTTCCTTGGCAAAATTAAGTTCGGTTTGGAAAGAACCGCCACGGTTAGCATAGCCAACAAACATTTTATCGATGAGAAGATCGTTTAATTCGTTTGGATCAGTAATACTCTTGGCGCTAGCTTCTATTGACGTCTCTTTAATCAATTCCAAAGAGAGATTGACGCCAACATCAGCTTCAATCAGAATTCTTTCAAGGTTATCAAAGTATTCCTGGTTGATGACTTTATGAGAATTAGCTAGCTTCTTTAATCTCTCAGTAAAACCGACACGGGACTTATCTAGGCCGGCAACATATTTGTCTTCAATAGATTTTTCTTTTTCTTTATCGGAAAGAGGTTCTTCTGGATTCTTCTCGGAAGCTTCTGCCTCGTTATTTAAAGTAGTTTTATCTTTTGCTTCAGAGATAACAGGTTGAGAACTAACTTCTTTTACTTGGGCAGTATCTTCTTTGGGGGTAATAGCCTTAGCAGTAGTATCCAGAGTCTTATCAAAAGAGGTATTAATTTCGTCTTTTTGAGATTCAAGAGGTTTGTTCTCTTCATTTATCTGACCAGGCTTCTCTTCCGAAGAAGTTTTGTTCTCCTCATTAGAAACAGCAGGAGAAGTTTTCTCTTCTTTTTCTTCTTTGCGATGAGCAAACTTCTCTTTTAGGAATTTTATTAAACCCATATTATTTTCCTACTTTCTTCGAGAGGGCATCTTTAGCAGCTGCAGTCTCTGCCTGCATACGATTGTGTCCTTGGCCTTTGCCTAAAACGGCAGTACCGACACGAGCTTCAATCACATAGTTAACATCTTGAGTGTTTAAATTAGACTGAGAAACTAAAACATATTCAACATCGCTCTTAAGAAGTTCCTGAAGAGAACTTTTAGGATCGCTATTATCGGCCAATTCAAAAGCTTTCTCAATGAGAGGCTTATAGATTTCACTTAACATAGAACGGACAAATTCATAGCCTTGGTCCAGATAAGTGGCTCCAATAAAGGATTCAAAGACATCTTCGTTAATATGATGGTGAAAACGGATGTTACCTTTTTCACCGACAGAATACCTTACTAAGTCAGCAAAATCATAGCAGTTTTCGGAAAAATTAGTTAATGTTTTTCCTTCTACTAAGGCTGAACGCATTTTTGATAATCGGCCAGAATCGGCATCAGGATATTTCTGATAGACGAAATCTCCGATTACCATATCAAGAATAGAGTCTCCTAAGAATTCCAAGCGATCATAATCTTTCTCAGCTGGATGTTCATTAGTGTATGAAGCATGAGTAAAAGCCATCTCATAGAGAGAAACATCATTAGGAACGATATGAAATCTTTTAAAGACTTTATCCAATCCTTCAGTCATTCGAGAATTCTTTCTTGATCTTGTTGATAATATCGTGCTTTACCATGGAATCAGCAACCTTGATTGCATTATAGAAAGCATAGGTGTTGGAA
>DHDT01000014.1:11373-12366 GCA_002399505.1 Caryophanales bacterium UBA4869
AACCTTGATTGCATTTTAGAAAGCATAGGTGTTGGAATTGCCATGGGCTTTAACAGCAACACCATTAATACCAAGAAGGATGGCTCCTCCAAAGCGACGATAATCAAGAGTCTCTTTCATATCTTTGATACCCTTTTTAGCAAAGAGGTAACCGATCTTAGAGAAAATATTACGCTTAAAAGCTTTCTTAATCATGCCGTTCATCATGCCGGCAGTTCCTTCAGTTGCCTTAAGGAAAATATTGCCGACATAGCCAGATGTGACAATAACATCATGGTTGCCATCAAGAGCTTCACGGGCTTCGCAGTTGCCTTTAAAGCCAGTCAATTTACGTGTCTTCATTAATTCATAAGCATCTACTACTTCTTGAGGGCCTTTACCTTCTTCGGAGCCGTTTGAAAGAGTATAGACAGAGGGGTTATGAATCTCAGTAATGTCTTCAGCATAGATTCTACCCATTCTGGCAAAACCATAAATATCTTCTCCGGTGTTGACGTTACTGGCACCAACATCAAGAATAACGCAGGGACGGTTCTTAATTGCGGTAGGGAAAGGTGTACATAAACCAGCTCTAGTAACACCATCAATGTTTCTTAAGAGAATAGTGGAACCAACAACAAAGCCACCAGTTGATCCAGCTGATACTACGGCATCAGCTTCACCTTCTTTTACAGCCTTAATTGCCTGATACATAGAAGACCTATTAGCTCTTAAGAAATCAAGCGGTTTAATCTCCATTGGAATAACTTCAGTGGTATTAACGATTTTGAAACGCTTTGAATCAACGTCAGCAAAAAGAGGCTGAATTTTGTCTTCTTCTCCAAAGAGTATAAATGAAGAATTTTTATCTTCGTTAATGAACTGAATAACAGCTTTAGATAATTCTGAGTAACCTAAGTCAGAACCCATTAAATCAACAGCTATTTTAGACATACTGGTCTTATCCTCCTAAAAACATATATTTTATATAATAACAAATATTAGGACCTAAAA
>DHDT01000014.1:12519-12784 GCA_002399505.1 Caryophanales bacterium UBA4869
CAAATAAGCCGGCTTGTCCAAGTCTAATGATTTTAGATAACTGGCATTATCAGAAATAGAGGGATTATTTAGGATTTCAAGAGCATCCTCTTTCGCACATTTTAGAACCGTATAATCATCAACAAAATTGCAAATAGAAAGTTCACTTGATCCAGACTGCTTTTCACCGGAATACGAACCCGATCCACGGTGCTGTAAATCATAAGTAGAAATCTTCAAGCCATCACTATTATCAGCAAGGAATTCTAACTTATCTTTGGCATCT
>DHDT01000014.1:12946-13275 GCA_002399505.1 Caryophanales bacterium UBA4869
TCATAGATTAACAAAGCCAAAGCAAATTCACCAGATCTTCCAATACGTCCTCGTAGCTGATGCAAAGAAGAAAGCCCAAAATAATTAGCATCATAAATGATCAAAAGACAGGCGCTGGACACATCAATTCCGACTTCTATAACCGTGGTTGAAACAAGAATAGGTTTATTGCCTTTAAGGAATTCATTATAGATTCTTTCCTGCTCATCTTTTTTGATTCTTCCATGAAGAAGCTGAACTTTATCTACTCCAAAACGCTCACTGATATCCTGATAGACTTTTTCAGCGCTGGAATTTCCACGGCTGCTTTCTTCAATCTTAGGAACCAC
>DHDT01000014.1:13387-13834 GCA_002399505.1 Caryophanales bacterium UBA4869
ATGAAAATCTGTCTTTTTGCAGCTAAGGCTTTATTGATTGCTTTCTCAATTATAGGATCAGTAGATCTAACGACCTGTGTTTTAACATTTCTAGGACCTCTTGGATATTGTTCAAGAGTAGAAACATCTAAATCAGAGTTAACAATTTGTGATAATGTACGGGGAATTGGAGTGGCAGACATCATAAGGATATCGCTGTTTCCTTTACTTATCAGTTCTTCTCTTTGCTTAACACCAAAGAGCTGCTGCTCATCAATTATAGATAAACCTAAATCCTTAAATACGACTTTGTCAGAAATAGCCGAGTGAGTAGAGATAAGAATATCTATCTCCTTGTTGGCAAGTCCTTTTAGAACGTTATTCTTCTCCTTGACAGTTAAGGAATTTCCAGCCAA
The DNA here is from genome assembly GCA_002399505.1 of Caryophanales bacterium UBA4869. Taxonomy (GTDB): domain Bacteria; phylum Bacillota_I; class Bacilli_A; order RFN20; family CAG-288; genus Enterosoma. The sequence goes on from DHDT01000014.1 coordinate 13,783, forward strand.
GAAAGCAATCCTAATAGGATAATCCTTGAATACTTTTAAAGCATTCTGATAA
>DHDT01000014.1:13954-14244 GCA_002399505.1 Caryophanales bacterium UBA4869
TACTTTTAAAGCATTCTGATAATGCTGGGAGGCTAACTCAAAAGTCGGAGCCATCAGCACTCCTTGCTTTCCACGCAAGTAGTTTGCATACAAAGCCACAAAGCCAACTATGGTTTTACCAGTTCCGACATCTCCCTGAAGCAATCTGAACATGACCTTAGGAAGAAGCATGTCATTGATGATTTCTCTAATAGCAGTCAGTTGATCCTTGGTTAAAGGATAAGGAAGCTTAGCAACAAATTTGTTGATGTTTTCCTTATCTATATTGGGGTTATCTTTTTTCTTTTGAT
>DHDT01000014.1:14378-14543 GCA_002399505.1 Caryophanales bacterium UBA4869
GGGTTATCTTTTTTCTTTTGATTGGCTTTAGCTCTTATCGATAAGGCCTTGATGCAGTAACTGAGCGCTTCCTCATATTTGAATACTCTTAACCCATTATGCTTATCGTTTTCATCACGGGGGAGATGAACAGAACGATAAGCATCATATTCGTTCATCAGATGA
>DHDT01000067.1:0-4983 GCA_002399505.1 Caryophanales bacterium UBA4869
TACCGGTTCCGCCATCCGGGCAGAGCTTTTTGAATATATCATTTATTTGATTTGTTTTCAATTGTTTCCTTCAAAAGCAACTCATATTTTCCGGAATTATTCTAGATATTGAAAAGAAAAGACTTATTTAAAGGATATTACTTCTCTTATATAGTATTGGACGAAAACATAATTGCATTAAGTCAAGAGACAATGACAGCTTTAGGAAAGAAAGAAAAACTTTTCTCATGGAAGACTGGAACTCTACCATAAAAGCATATAAGTTGCTCAGTCAATAATACTCTACTATAATCATAGACGAGGAAATAGCCATGGATATCAAAGAAAATGTACTTGAATCAATCGGTAATACTCCGATTATCCATCTGAATAGAATTAAATCGATTTTTGGGCTGAAAGCTGATATTTTCGTCAAACTGGAACGCTGCAATCCGACTGGTTCTATCAAAGACCGAATCGCCAGAGAAATGATCCTGGATGCTCTTGATTCCGGTCTTATCAATAAGGATACAGTCATTATCGAACCGACTTCCGGAAATACCGGAATCGGGTTGGCTTCTGTCTGTGCCTCTTTGGGATTGAAACTTGTTATCTATATGCCAGACAACTGTTCAATTGAACGAGTGAAGATGATGCGTGCTCTAGGTGCGGAGATCAAGACCACACCTGGATCTTTAGGAATGCAGGGATCTATTCTTGCCGCAAAAGAAAGAGCCAAGGAAGAAAAATCTTCTTTTATTCCCAGTCAGTTTGACAACAAAAACAATTCTCTTGCCCATTATAAGACGACAGGTCCGGAGATCTATTCTCAGATGGATGGCAAAATTGACTTGTTTGTCGCTTCTTTTGGAACTGGTGGAACTTTAACAGGTATCAGCCGCTATCTTAAAGAAAAGAATTCTCTTATCAAAACCATTGGCTTGGAACCTTTTTCCTCTCCGGTAATTACTAAGGGAGAAAAAGGACCTCATAAGATTCAAGGAATAGGAGCCGGGTTCAAACCCGACGTCTTGGAGCTTGATTATGTGGATGAGGTGAAGACTGTCAAAGACGAAGACGCCTACTTTTTCACCAAGCTTCTGGCTCAGAAAGAAGGACTTTTCTGCGGTATTTCATCAGGAGCAAACCTCTTTGGATGTGTCGAAGAAGCAAAACTTATTGAGAATCAGGGCAAGAACATTGTCACTGTCCTTCCTGATGACGGAGAAAGGTATTTATCAGTCGATGGATTATTCAATTAAACAGAAGATCAACGAAGATATTCAAAATCAGTATCTCGAAAATCAAGGTCACGACTATGATATGGATCTTCTTTTTAAAGTGGTCAGCAATACCAGAAAACTATTGACTCTTGATCTGATTGAAAAGGAACACAGCGCTAAAGAAAGTCTTGAGATTATAGATGTTCTTTCTTCCGACACTGAAAAACTGATCGGAACCGAAAAGAGCCGGGAATATATTTCATCTCTTCCTTCTCTCCGCACTCTGCTTTTTGGCACTCTCGATGCGATTATGGAAGGTGATCCGGCCAGCGATTCTTATTCTGAAGTCGCCTTGTGCTATCCTGGCTTCTATGCCATCACCAATTACCGTATCGGCCATGTTCTTTATCAATTAGGAGAAAAGACTCTGGGACGTCTAGTCACTGAGGACGCTCACAGGAAAACCGGAATCGATATCAATCCGGGAGCTTTGATAGGAGATCATTTCTTCATCGATCACGGCACTGGCATAGTCATAGGTGAGACTGCCGTCATCAAAGACCATGTGAAACTATATCAGGGTGTGACTCTAGGAGCCTTGTCTCTCAGCAAGGGAAAACTTCTCAAAGGACTGAAGAGACATCCGACTATAGAAAGCCATGTCACTATCTATTCCAACGCTTCAATATTCGGAGGAGATACGATCATCGGCGAACACACCACAATCGGTGCCAACGTCTATCTGACTAATTCTGTCAATCCTTATTCCATTGTCTTCCTAGGAAAAGAAGGAATAAGGCAGATACCGAAAGTCGAAGATAAACATCACTGACGAATAAATTGCCCTGACTTCAAAGTAAGGGCTTTTTAAATGGGCCGCTAGGGTTTTAGTTGACAAGAGAAAGAATAAACACTATATTATCCACAGTTAGTCATAACTAACAGGAGGCTCAAATGCCATTGAATCAAGCTCCAGCAGACAGCGTCGTCATTATCAGAAACGTAGGCGGTGAAGAACATAATCGCCGTCACCTAGAATGTCTAGGCGTAACCAAAGGTGAGAAGATCAAAATTGTAGACAGCCACGGCGGGGCTGTCATTGTCAAAGTCAAAGGCTACCGGTTAGCTTTGGACAAAGTCATTTCTTCCAAAATCGATGTCGATATCTATGGAGGAACGAAGAATGACAACAACTAAGAAATATGTATTTGCCCTTGCCGGCAATCCAAATTGCGGAAAGACAACTTTATTTAATTCTTTGACTGGTGCAACTGCCTACGTCGGCAATTGGCCCGGTGTCACCGTTGAAAAACGAGCGGGTACCTATTCCAAAAAAGATATTGGAACCTGCGACATAGTCGATTTGCCTGGTATTTACTCTCTCTCACCTTATACACCTGAAGAAGTAGTTTCCAGGAACTTCATTCTCGACGAACATCCTGACTGTGTCATCGATGTCGTCGATGCCACCAACCTGGAAAGAAACATGTATCTGACAACTCAGATACTCGAAATGGATGTCCCAGTCATCATCGCCCTGAATATGATGGATGCGTTACGCGCCAACGGTCAGGATGTCGACTGTGAGAAACTATCAAAACGACTTCATGTTCCTGTAGTTCCTGTAAGTGCCCTGAAGTTTGAAAACCTCGATAACCTCATGAAAGAAGCCATAAAGACCTGCACCATTAAAAGACAGGGCTATTCAGTCTTGCTTGAAGGCAAAAACCGTGAAGTCATCGAACAGGCCAAAGCCGTATATGTAAAGGATTGGGTCCCCAATCCTTTATATCATGCCATCAAGGACTTAGAGGCTGATGACATCGAAAGACAGCATCACCCCTTTGAATTCAAGCAGGTCAGTGTCTTAGTCGCCGACAACAATGATTTCGAACAGCAGTCCTCCGATGAAAGATATCATTTTATCGATACTCAGTTAGGAACCTGTATTGTCGGAATCCCCAAAAGCGATCCCAACGGTCAGACTTTGACTGACAAAGTCGATCGGGTCTTAACCAGCCGAATCTGGGGAATACCGATTTTCATCCTTGTCCTGTTGCTTATTTTCCATCTCACTTTCAGCGAAGATCTGTTGTTTTTAAATGTGATGGGTGCTTTTGGAAAAGACGGATTGGTCACTTTCCCCGGTTCTCCTTTTGAAGGTCTGTTTGCAAATGGCGGTATTGCCTCTCCGGGCGTCTTCCTCTCTAACTTCATCAATGATCTGACCGGTTTATTCACAGAGTGGCTACGAGGGATAATAACAGTTGACTGGGTTGAAGGACTCGTATGTGACGGAATCTGTGCCGGTGTCTTTGCAGTCTTTGGCTTCCTGCCTCAGATATTGGTTCTCTTTACTTTCTTCTCTATCCTGGAAGATTCGGGATATATGGCCCGAGTCGCCTTCATATTAGACAGGATATTCCGTAAGTTCGGTTTGTCAGGACGCTCTTTCATTCCGATGATACTTGGCTTTGGATGTTCAGTCCCGGCCATGATGAATACCAGGACTCTCAGTACTGAAAAAGAAAGAACCCAGACTATCAGAGTCATTCCTTTCTTCCCCTGTTCGGCAAAACTTACGATGATAACGGCAGTCGGCGGAGCCTTAGCCTTGTCTTTTGGAGTCAACAACGTCGATTTGATAGCCTCCCTTATCTATGTTCTGGCGATGGTGATTGCCATAGTCAATGTCATCAGCATGCATGTCACCACCCAGAGAGAAGAACTTCCGCCTTTCATCATGGAGCTTCCTAACTATCATCGCCCTCAAATTCATTCTCTTTCTCTTCATGTCTGGGATAAGGCCAAAGGCTTCATCAAGAAGGCCTTCACTGTCATTCTGATGTCTACTCTCTTAGTCTGGCTCTTCTCTCATATCACTTGGAAATGGCAGTTCTTAAGCTCAGATACGGAATTGTCTGATTCAATCCTTGCCAGTCTTGGCATGTTCATTCAGCCTCTTTTCACTCCCTTGGGCTTTGGCTATCAGATCAGCAAAGAAACAGGCTGGGTCTTTGTCGTCTCTTCCTTTATGTCCCTGATTGCCAAAGAAAATGCTATTTCCACCTTCGCAACCTTCGCTGCCTCTCTGGGCTTTTCCGAAGTTGCCAGCTCCACTGAGGCTGTCGGCTATATGATACAGGCTACGGGCATCAACATGGGCGGACTGTTGGCCTTCATCGTCTTCAACGTCCTCACTATCCCCTGCATTGCCGCTGTTGCCACCGCTAAGGCCGAACTTCCTAAGGGACAACTAAAATACACCGTTCTCTTCTGGCTTGCTGTCTCCTATGGCTTTGGTTCTATAACCTATCTGGTCTTCACCTGGACTTGGACTCTGGCTATCTTCATTCCTGCCTTTGCTCTCTTCTTTGTCTTCCTCTATATGTACAATAGAAAGAAGTCTCTTAAAGAACAGAACAAGGAGGCTAAAAGAATATGACCTATGTTGAAATACTCTTATTGGTTCTGGTTTCACTCTATGTCGTCGGAATGATTGTTCTTGTCATCTACAACAAGAAACATCATAAGCCGTCAATGCTCAGCGATTGCGATTGCTGTAATATCGGAAAAGAGATGATGGCTGAATACCGTTACCAGAAAAAAAGAAAAGCCCGTCTTCTGAAGAAAGAAGAGAGACTAAAGAAAAGAGAAGGCATCGAATAGAAATCAAGACTGCTGCATATTATCTGCAGCAGTCTTTTTCAATAAGCTTAAAAACATTAAAAAAGCCCTATTTCTAGGGCAGTTCTTTACAATGGTTGAAGCGATGGGATTT
>DHDT01000067.1:5162-5681 GCA_002399505.1 Caryophanales bacterium UBA4869
ACCAAGCTGCACCACGCCTCAATGTAAAAGCTTTGCTATTCTAGCATTAGAAAGCCTTGTTTTCAAGGAAAAACAAAAGATTAGGAATAATAAAAAGCGGTGCTAATTGAAAGCACCGCAGTTTACTCAATTTACTTCTTGATAGGATCGACAGGCTTGATGTCTTTTCTGGGTTTGAAGGCATCAGCTTTTCTTATCGGAGCAATCGGCTTGAAGGGGACGGCGACTTTGCNNTGTGAAGGGATTGACTTCTTCTTTAGGTTCAGCAGGTTTTTCTTCATCGGGTTCAACCGGTTTGACAGGAATGATAGGTTTGATAGGGGCAATCGGTTTCTTGGTTTCAACGACTTCAGTCGGCTTCTCGTTTTCCGCTTCTTCCTTGGCCTTGTTGTTGGCCTTGACCATATCACGGATAGAAGTGGCCTTGACGGAATTGTCTAAGACAGTGACCGGCTTGACAGGTTTGAGATCCTTGATTTCAGTAACATCCTGATAACCGTTCTTTCTGATTTCTTCTTC
>DHDT01000067.1:5846-6139 GCA_002399505.1 Caryophanales bacterium UBA4869
GACTGTAGGAGTGACTTTGAGGACACCCATCTGGAAGGCCTGTTCAGGAGTGAGGTCTCCATCATAGGTTTTGATCTGGTACTGTTTCAAATCGAACTTGACATGCTGAGGGACAATCGGCTTGATCTTGGATTTGTCAACAGGAGCCTTAATAGTATGGAGAGGTCCTTCAACAGCAGTGAGAACCTTTTCTTCCTTGACTTCTTCCTTAACTTCTTCATGGGCGATCGGGACGACAGGAACGATATGAGGATGAGCCTTAGCACCATTTGAAGCAGGAACAGGAGCGGTGA
>DHDT01000067.1:6257-9642 GCA_002399505.1 Caryophanales bacterium UBA4869
CGGGTTTCTTTTCTTCCGGCTTCTTCTCTTCTACATATTCGGGAAGAATCCAAGTATCCTTATCATCCGGTTTATTGGTTTTGACTCCTTCGTATTCATTATGGAGGACAGTTTCAGGCTGGATAGGTGTATTTCTCTTAGCGGATTCAGCCTGGTTGTCTCTTTCCTGAGGACGTTTGCCATCGTGGAGGCATTTGTTGTTGGCGATGATGGAAGGTTCTTTTGAAACATTTTCAACAGGCTTTTCTTCAGAGAGGACGGGTTTGCTTTCTTCAACCATCTGTTCTTCTTTTTCAGGAGCAGCTAATGAAGTTACATCTTCAGCCTTTACTTCTGTGTTTTCAGTGACAGCAGGCTCAGTGACGGCAGGCTCAGTGACAGCAGGTTCAGCTTGTTTGACCGGCTTCTCAGTATCTTCATCTTCACTCCAGGGATCAGCGCCCCATTCATCGACAGCGGGCAGGACCTGAACAGGAATGTTGTCATTGCCAAGAGCGGCGGCCTTTCTGGCATCATCAGCTGTAGTATCTTTTTTATCGGAGATGCTTTCTAGGGCATCGAGAGTCTTATCGGTATCAGCTTCATATAAGCCAGGTAAGTCAGCGACAGGGGTGGAATTGATAGGCTCAAGAGCATTGAGGATAGAAAGCTCATTATAAGTAGGATTGATTCTTTCTTTAGGTACAGAAGGAACGACAGCAGGAGTAGCGGCAACAGCAGCGGGAGCAGCAGCCATCGCGGCGACAGGGACGACATGCTTGTTGTCTTCAGTAAGGATTTCTTCAGGTTCAGCTTCATTGACGGCAGGGTTTTCATTAGTGGCAGGATTTTCCTCTTCAACAGCAACAGGTTTTCTCTTGCCGATGAGAGCGAAGAGATCAAGGATGAGAACGAGGACAAGAACAAAGGCAGCAGCATACATTAAGGCAACCATGTGAGCATTAGTTGTACCAAAGGGAATCATGATAATGCTAAGCTTGCCGGATTTAAGTGACAGAGCGCATTTATTCAATAGATCAACGCCCCACTGCATACCGCCATTGAGGAAACTGTCATTGAAGCAGACTAAGATGGCAAGAGCGGCAGAACCAATGGTTAAGGCGGCAGCTACACAGGCTAAGACAATTCTATAGGACTGATGTCTCTTGTTGACTCTCCGGTTGTGCCCGATAAGGAAGAACTGGAATTCAGCAACGATGAAGACCATGACTAAGACAACTGCTATCAGGTATGCCATCAGGCAGGCGGTATAGAACTCGGTGTGCTTATGGAAGCTGTCTCCGATTTTGTAGGTTGCGAAGATGTTATCCTGCATCCAAGTTACAAATCCAGTTGCTTTTTCACCGGTGAAAAGTAATTTTCCGGCCGGAGTGAAAAGAAAAACAGCGCCAATCACGAGTATTGTCAACAATACACAGGTGATGATTACGAAGACTAGCGATGCCGCCTTCGGTTTTGTTGCCTTGACAGCTTTGTTCTTTTGTGCCATAAAGAAGCCCCCATTTTGCCAATCTATCCGAAAACGTTTAAAAGTAATCCGGATTTATATTACTAAATATAGCACTTAAATTTTTATTAGTCTATGATTTTTGTTAGTAATTTAGCCTTTATTTGAACAAACAATCTCATTATGGGGTCATATAGTGGGACTGGTTTTAATCACTTTTATCTCTGCAAAGGAAAAACCCGTCTGTTATCGAGTAATCAGGCGGGTTTTTCTGTGTGCTATTCAATGGAACTAAATTATCAAAACGATGACAATAATAATTTACCTGTTATGCCTCTTAAATGCAAGATGCAAAATGAAAATGGCTAATTGCCTACCATCAAGAAAATATTAAGTTGCTAATTGCTAAACTTATTTAAATCCTGATTAATTTCAATAATTTGCTCTATTTTTCTCTTTTTCATGATACAATTTCTATCGGAGGTTTCGTTATGAAATATAGCAATGCGAAAGCGGTTTTCTTCGATTGTTGGGATACAGTTATCAGCTTCAGGGAAAAGAAACCGGATTGGAATTCTGCCGTCTTATACAATCACGCTTTGAATAGAGATGAACTCGATTGGGATGTAATAAAGAAATTTGTCGTTGATTTTCTTCACGACTATTATTTTTCTTTATCCAAATATGAAATTCAGGCCTCACAGCTTTTGACTATGGTCTCAATGAGATTTGGAATAGAACTGGATACCTCAGTCGACAAATGCGTGGAAGAGATTTTATCTAATCTTGCACCGGAACCTGTGAATGGTATTTCCAAACTTCTTCATTATTTAGAGGAAGAAGGTATTTATTATGCTATCTTATCCAACACGATTTACACCGATGAAAGCACGATGAAGCTTATCTCTTCTTTGATACCTGATAATCATTTTGCTTTCTTCTTAGGTTCAGCGAGAATAGGTGTCAAGAAACCTAATCCTCTCTTTTTCGAAGCTGGGCTTTCTTTAGCCAAGAAGGATAAGAAAAATTCAATCTATGTCGGTGATTCTTTCTATGCCGATGTGATGGGAAGCCAGAAGACCGGCTTTTCAAAATCCATCTGGCTTAATCCTAAGGATAAGAAAAAGGAAGACTATGACTTTATTCCTGACAGCAAAGACATTCCCTGTGTATCCATTAAAGAATATGATGAGTTGATCAAGATGATGAAGGAGGGGAAAATATGGTAATGCCTCTTCCGAAAGAAAAAGATATTCGTTTTCTTACTCTGCCTTTTCAGGTTTCTCCTACTTTGAAAGAGGGTAACCCAAATCTTAACCGTCTTCTTTTGGTTTTCCAGAAAGCAGCCACTGATCACATCAATGAACTGAAACTTGATTCTGCTCATCTTTCCGATACTCAGAAAATGCTCTATGTTGTCTGTCGTATGAAAGGTGAATTCGTCAAACCCTTTCTCCCCGATGAGAAACTGACCTTGGTCACTTATCCTCTGGCTCCTGAATTCATCTCCTTTTCAAGAGAAGCCTATTGCCTCAATTCCGATAATGAAATAGTGTTTAAGCTCTCCTCAACTTGGGTCTTGATCGATGGTGATTCCAGAAGGCTTTTGTCGACTAAGGCTTTCAAGAAGAAAGCAGAAGAGAATAAAGTCTGTCTTGATGATATGACCCCTGTCTTTCAGGAACCTTTGTTCGATCTGCCAAAAGAAGAAAGAAAAGAAAAAGAAGATTCTTTCTATATTGTCAGAAAAGAAGATATTGACAATAACGGTCATATGAACAATACCGTCTATATTAAATTAGGACAGGACTTGTTCCTTCATAAAACCATCAGACAATTCGAGATAGGCTTTGAAAAAGAATGCTTTTTAGGCGAAAGACTGTCTCTCTGTTCTTATGAATATAATGATCATCTGACTGTGCAGGGCTATAAGGAAAA
>DHDT01000067.1:9737-16441 GCA_002399505.1 Caryophanales bacterium UBA4869
GTGCAGGGCTATAAGGAAAACGGAGAGATTTCATTTAAAATCAAGTTTTCTTATTAAAATCCCCTCCTTTGGCTTAATAGTAGGTATGGGAGATGAATTTGTCTGTCCTCGCTGCGGAAACAGCGATATCAGGTTTATCGGTCATTTAAACGGAAGACCTTATTGCCGCCTTTGCCTTCCTTACTGCGGGAAGGAAGCTTTTTACGAGTATCGTCCTCATAAAGGAATAAGACTGGAGCTTTCTTATCCTTTGAGCGAAAAGCAGGAAAAGACAGCTTCAAAGACCAGGGAACTTATTTCAGAAGGAAAAAATATTCTCATCCACGCCGTTACAGGTGCTGGCAAGACGGAACTAGTCTATTATTCGATGGAGATGATTCTGAAAAACAGAGGGCATGTTGGTTTTGCCACCCCCAGAAGAGATGTCGTCATCGATTTGACTCCTCGAATCAAAGAAGCTTTTCCTAAGGCAAAAGTAGTTTCCGTATACGGAGATCATTCCTCGGTTATCGAAGGAGACATCATCGTTTTGACTACCCATCAGCTTTACAGATATCCTTCATATTTCGATCTTCTCATCCTCGACGAAATAGACGCTTTCCCATATTGTGGAAACCTTCTTCTGAAATCCTTCTTCAGGAGGAGCATCCGAGGAAATTATGTTTTGCTTTCAGCAACACCCAGTCAGGAAGATATCGATGAGGTGAAGAGAGACAACGGCTGCATTCTGACTTTGTTTGAACGTTACCATAAAGCTCCCCTTCCTCTTCCGGAATATATCCGGGTCGGATATTATTCTTCCTATTTCGTCTGCTTAAAAAGACTTTCTAACTTTATCAGGGAGAACAAACCGGTCTTTGTCTTTGCACCGACGATTGAAATCGGCAAAAAGCTGTTCTTTTTTCTTTCTCTGTTTCTGAAGAACGGGAATTTCGTCTCTTCCAAAGAAGAAGAAAGAAAGCTTAACATCGAGAGATTCAAAGCCGGTCAGTTAGATTACCTTGTCACTACCTCGATTTTGGAAAGAGGAGTGACAGTCAAAAACCTTCAGGTGATAGTCTTTGAGGCTGATCATCTGCTTTTTCAGCAGAGGACTTTAGTGCAGATTGCCGGACGTGCGGGAAGAAAAATAGATGCGACTGACGGCAAGGTGCTTTTATTGGCAGAAGAAGAAAGCGAATCGATTAAAGGAGCGATAGATGAAATCAAAAAATATAACCAGGGAAAGTCACTTCTGTAAGTCCTGCTTCAAAGAAATAAGACTAACTCCCATCCGTTCCTTTATCGAAAGAGAACCTATTCTCTGCGATGACTGTCTATCTTCTGTCATCAAAGAATTGGCAAGTGAGGAAATGTTTGGAATCAAGGTTATTTCCTTATCAAGATATGATGGTATTATCAAGAGGTGGCTCTTCTCATATAAAGAATTAGGAGATATAGAACTAGCTCCCTGTTTTCTCTTTCCTTTTCTGCCGATTATCAGGTTATTTTTTAAAAGATATGTCTTTGTGCCCCTGCCCTCTTTGAAAGAGCGCTCTCAAAAAAGAGGGTTTATTCATCTTAACGAAATGCTCAAAGCCTCAGGTCTTCCTTTTATCGATGTTCTTGAAAAGAATAAAGGGCAGGAACAGAAAGAATTATCTGTGGACGAAAGACTGAAGAAAAAAGGCATTGAATTCTCGGGTAGAGAAGAACAGATAAAAGGGAAAAACATCGTTCTTTTTGATGATGTTGTGACTACGGGTTCCACATTGAAAGAAAGCCTAGATGTCATTAATTCACATAATCCAAAACACGTAAAAGCCCTGATTCTCATGAACAATCATGATTCTCCGGCAAAAAGGATTAAGTGAATACTTTATTATATTTATTAATTAAACTATAATTAACAAGTATTCAATTTCCCTTCTTGGAGGTCTTCATGAGCAATAACAAATATAAGAAACAAAAAGCTGAAGGCGGTGAGCTGCCTAAGATTTTGAAGAAACAGAGAAAAACCAACGCTTTTACTATGCTTTTATTTGTCCTTTCTCTTACAGCCATTGTCCTTCTGTTCATTCTTCTTCCTGAATTCAATTATTATTTCTATGTCCTAGTCGGATTTGTCGGACTTGCGATACTCACTTATGCCTTCCAGATTTTTTATTTCGGATACCGAATACAGAAGACCAAAGGCAAGACTGAGATGACTTCGGCTGAGATTGTCGGAAATGATATCAATGAAGCATACAATTTCGGGCAGATAGGCTTAGTCGTCTGTGACAAAGATCATTTTGTCATGTGGGCCAATGATTTTCTGTCTAAGAGAATGCCGAATATCATCGACAAGAATATCCTGCTTTTGTATCCTTCTCTTTCCACTTTGCTTGAGAATAAGGAAAATAGCGATAAAACTGAAGAAAAGACTGTAATCTGCGTCAATAACAATTTCGTCTATGAAGTGGTTCTTCTCAAGGAAGCCAGACTGTTTGTCTTCAAGGACATCACCCAATTCAACAAAGCGGACAATGAAAACAAAAACAACGCTCCTGTCATCGGATATATCTGCATCGACAACTATTCTGATGTTCAGATAAACACATCCGATGAATCTCATTTCAATGATATGCTGACTGGAGTCAGAAGTCTTCTGGCTGACTTTGCCAGATCATCCTCTTCCCTGATGAGAAAATTATCTGAAGACCGTTATTTCTTTATCACCACGGTCGACAAATACAACGCTATCTTCGACGATAACTTCTCTGTCGTCGACAAAGTCAGAAATCTCTATCAGAACGGATTCACGATTTCAATCGGTGTCTCACTCTATTTCCCTGAATATTCCCGTTTAGCTGAAATTGCCTCCAATGCTCTGGATGTGGCTTTGTCACGTGGCGGAGATCAGACTGTCATCGCTCCTTTTGGCAAATCGATGATCTTCATAGGCGGCAAGAGCGAACTCAAGCCTAATCAGAACCGAGTCAAGATGCGTACCTTGTCAAATTCCTTCCTGACTACCTTGAAGAACTATAAGACTGTTCTCATCATGGGTCACGGAACGGGAACGCCTTGTGATTTCGACAGTATGGGATCGGCTCTCGGCGTCTATCTGCTGGCAAATTACTGCAAAGTCAAAGCCAAGATATGCTTCGAAGATCAGCTGGTTGAGGAAAAGTGCCGAATGGGCGTTCAAAGTCAGTTCAGCAAAGATGAGATGGAAGAAATCTTTGTCGACTTGAAGGATGTGGATCAATATGTCGCCGATACTACCCTTCTAGTCTTAGTCGACCACAACAATCCCAATATGAGTATCTTCCACGAGACTGTCAAAAAACTCAATCATATCGCCGTGATCGATCATCACCGTCCCGGTCAGGTGGGTGTCACAAATCCCGGTCCTGTCTTCAACTGCATCGACAGCTCTGCCTCTTCGGCCAGTGAACTGATAACTTCCTTCATCATGTATTCGACCTATGACATACCAGTAGACCCCAGAACTGCTACTTTCCTGCTTACCGGTATCTCCCTCGATACTCACTTCTTCAAGGAAAAGGCCACTTCCGCTACTTTTGAAGCCGCCAGTCAGCTTGTAAAATATCATGCCGATTCTGCTATGGTCGATGACTTCCTGAAGGAAAACCTGGAAGAATACAAACAGAAGATCGCTATCATGAATGCGGCTGAGACGCCTGAATATGGCTGTCTGGTCGCTACTTCTCCTGACGCTGACATCGTTCCTCCTATCCTTCTTTCCATCGTCGCAAATGATGCCCTGCAGATTAGCGGCATCAATTGCTCCTTCTGTATCGGAAGATGCGGAGAACACGAAGTCAAGATATCAGCCAGATCTGACGGGTCAGTCAACTGCCAGATGCTGATGGAGAAGTTAGGAGGAGGAGGCCACTTGGCAATGGCCGCCACTGTCTTCGATACGGGATCTGTAGATGATGCCAAGAAGAAGCTCTTGCTGATACTAAACGATTATCTTGAAGATGCCAAGACTGTCAGATCTGTTAAAGAATAGGAGGATGTAAAGATGAAAGTATTAATGAAAAAAGATGTTCGCAAAGTCGGTAAAAAGGGTGAAGTCGTCGATGTGAGTGATGGATACGGAGCTAATTTCCTGATTCCAGGTGGCCACGCCGTCTTATTCACTCCCGCTGCTCAGAAAGACTTTGAGCATCAGAAGGCTTTGGAGAAGATCGAAGACGAAAAGAGAAAAGCCATGGCTGCCGATATGGCTAAGGCCTTAGAGGGAATCACCCTCAAGTTTGAGGCTTCAGCCGGCCGTCGGGGTGAGATGATCGGAACTGTCTCCTTCAAGGAGATTCTCACTGCTTTGAAGAAGCAGTACGATATCTGCCTTGACAAGAAACAGATTGTCGAAAAAGACGTGATTGTCAATGGTTTTGGCGTCACTACTCTCAAAGTCGATCTCTATAAAGGCGTTGTCTTTGGCGAAATCAAGGTTCGAGTAGACTTAAAAGAAAAGAAGTAAACATGGAAGACAGCGATAATAAGATTCTCAACGAGATGAACATCATCTACGATATCCTCATGGATTCGAGTGGTGATGATCTTTTGTCGGTCTCCAATGATTTGACTCCTGATGATTTTATTGACCCTAGAAATAGGATTATCTTCAAGACTATTCTGGATATGTTCAATAAGGACATCAAACCCGACATTGCCACTTTGACAAGCGAGCTGAAGAATCTCCAGCTTTTTGATGAGATAGGCGGTCTTGATTATCTCAATCAGATCTTCCAGTCGTCCTTAGGTGTTTCTTCAGTCCAAGGTTATGTCAAACAAGTCAAGGATAAGTCTCTGATTACTCATTTCATCGATACTCTCAAAAGAATCACCGATGAAGCCGTCAATAAACCTATCGACAATATTTCGGAATTTATCGGAACTTCCGAGACGGAGATCTTAAAGATCACCCGTTCCAGAAGAGCCGGCTTTTATGTCGGTGCGGGAGAACTATCTGATGATCTTGTCACTAATCTTGTCAAACAGACCAAAGACTTTAAGGAAAACGGAGTGAAACCTAACGGCGTCACCGGTGTTCCGACTGGCTACAATGAGATGGATCAGCTTACTAAAGGCTGGCATAAGGGCGATATGGTCGTTATCGGTGCCCGTCCGTCAGTCGGAAAAACCGCTTTTGCCATTCAGCTTCTCTATAAGGTTGCCAAACGCGGAACCCCCGTTCTCTTCTTCTCCTTGGAAATGAGTTCTCTTTCAATAGCTATGCGTCTTCTGGAAATGACTTCTGGTTTATCAAGCGATGAAATCAACTCCTTTGATTTTTTGGAAAAGTCGACCAAGGAACATATTCTCGTCAATACCAAAAGTGCTTCTGAGGCTGCGGAAGTTGCAAAGCTTCAGAGAGGCATGGATGAATTGGCCGCTTTGCCCTTCTATATCAACGATAACCCCGGCTCTCGAATGATCGATATCTCCGTCAACTGTCAGAAGATCAAAAATTCAATTCCTAAATTAGGATTGATTGCCATCGACTACTTAGGTCTTATCACCAGTCAGGCCAGAAAAGGCGGCCAGGATTCACGTCAGCAGGAAGTGGCTGATATTTCCCGTCAGATCAAACAGCTGGCCCGTACTTTGGAAGTTCCGGTCATCGCCTTAAGTCAGCTCTCCCGTGATACCGAAAAAAGACAGGATCACGCTCCTCAGCTATCAGACTTACGTGATTCAGGTGCCATCGAACAGGATGCGGATATGATCTTCATGCTTTATCGTGAGGACTATTATTCGAAGGGAAACGAAAAAGAAGACGAGGCCTCAGCCGTCACTGAAAGCAACAACCCTATTTCTCAGGTCCGAATCAGTCTTCTGAAGAACAGAAACGGTGCTATCGGCTATATCGATTTCATCTTCGATAAGGAACATTGTACTTTCAATGTCGCTACTCAGGCCCATGAAGACGAAGCGGGAATATAATGGAGTTCAATGTCATTTCTTCCGGTTCTAAAGGAAATGCTACTATCGTTATTTCTCAGGGACAGGTGATATTAATCGACTTTGGAATTTCTAAAAAACGTATTTCTGATGCTTTAAGTGAATACGGCTTTTCTTTTGACGACCTAAGTGCTGTCTTCATCACCCACAGTCACTCAGATCATTGCAAAGAAGTCAAAAAAGCACCGATAGAAAAACTTTTCGCTTCGACTATGGCTTTGCCTTCTCTTGACCAGACTATTTCTAAAGACCATATTCTCAAAAACTATGCCACCATCAGAAACGGAGTCTTTTCCATCACTGTCCTTCCTCTTAGTCACGATGCTAAAAACACCGTCGGTTTCCTCATCGATGACGGAAGAGAAAAACTCTGCTATGTCACCGATACCGGATTTGTACCTGAAAAAGATTTTCCTTATCTTACTGACCTCGATTACTATATCTTTGAATCCAATCACGATCCTAAGATGCTCTATGAATCAAAAAGGCCTGATTATCTAATCAGGCGCATCATTTCCGACAAAGGACATCTTTCCAACATCGACTCTTCTTATTATCTGACTACTCTGATCGGACCTAAAACCAAGGAAATAGTTCTCGCTCATCTTTCGGATGAATGCAATACTCCCGAATTGGCTCTGAAGGCCTTCGATGAAGTATTCATGACTCAGATGGGCTGTCTTCCTGAATGCAAAGTGGAGATCGCCAGTGAATTCCATGAAACCCGAGGCGGTAAAAATGGC
>DHDT01000067.1:16591-16902 GCA_002399505.1 Caryophanales bacterium UBA4869
GGCCGCTGCCGGGAGAAGTATCTTTTAGAGGCCTATGATGAATATGTGAAGAGAATATCAAGATTCGCCAAAGTCAGAATTGAATATCTGACGGAGGAAAACCTCTCTTCCAAGCCTTCGAAGGCTGAGATAGAAAAAGCCTTAGACAATGAGGCTTCCAGAGCTTTGAGACAACTGAAAGAAGGAGATGTTCTTTTTCTTTCTGATATCCATGCTCCTTTGGTTTCCACTTCGGAGTTAAGCACGGCCATAAAAGAAAAAAGCCAGAAAAGCGGTAATTTGGTCTTTCTTCTTGGCTCCTCTTATGGGCT
>DHDT01000067.1:17025-17245 GCA_002399505.1 Caryophanales bacterium UBA4869
AGGCTTGGCGATATTCTCCGCCGAAGAGCTGATTTTTCTTTCTCTCTTTCCAATCTCACCTTTACTCATTATGAGGCTTTATATCTGATTATCGAACAGGTGTACCGCTGTTTGAAGATAAACTCTGGAGAAACCTACGATAAATAAAGATTCCTTGTTGACAAATCCTCTCTCCGCGCTTATACTTTTTACTTGCTATTGGGATATAGTCAAGCGGTAA
>DHDT01000067.1:17447-18108 GCA_002399505.1 Caryophanales bacterium UBA4869
TTCGAATCCAGGTATCCCAGCCAATGATTATATAAGTCCGAGAAATCGGACTTTTTTGTTTGTGAAACGTTTTCAAAACATTTTTTATAAATACACGAAATACTTTCATCGATAATCTTTGCCATAGTCATCTTCTTGTTATTCTTATAATCGATATGGTATTTCTTTTTGACATCCTTGAAAAGAAATCGTCTTGACCTACAGGCTCCCTCTCTTGACAAATAATCATACTGCAGATGAGTTTTCACTAAGATAGTGAGTTAGACGCTAATGACCCCTGAACAAACACTATCCTTTTTTGTGTTTAACATAGATTTTAAATAACGGAAATGATTAAGAAAGCGAAATCATTTTTTAAAAACCGACATATTTGACGTCTTGTCTTTTTATCTTCCCTTCTTTCTTTTTATCGACTGATATATTAAAAACCTTAGTTTATCTATCTGTTATCAACAAAGCATTTCAATAAAAAAGAACGAGTATTATTGTCACTTGTCTTTGACGACCATTTCTCTTAAGAAGAGTAGCTGTTTTTTGATATAATTTAATGGAAAGAAAATTCAAAAATGGATATCAAATCAAAACTCAATGACAAGCAGTATCAGGCCGCAGCCAGCAAAGCTCAGTATCTGAGAATAATCGCCGGTGCCGGCACTGGAAA
>DHDT01000067.1:18216-23268 GCA_002399505.1 Caryophanales bacterium UBA4869
ATCGCCGGTGCCGGCACTGGAAAGACCAGAACTCTGACATATAGAATCAGTTACCTGATAACAGAAGGATATAAGCCTAACCGTATGGTGGCCATCACTTTTACCAATAAGGTAGCCAAAGAGATGCAGGAACGAGTTAAAGGCCTCTTGGATGAAGCCGGCTACTTAGTTTCCGGTCATCCTTTAATATCTACTTTCCACGGATTCTGCTATCGTTTTCTGAGAAAAGAAATAACGGAGTTAAAGGGTTATACCTCTAATTTCCAGATTGCTGATTCTGATGACCAAAACGCTATCTATAAGCAGATTTTCTCTCATATGCTGAAAGGTCAATCCAAAGATTTCACCAAAGCCGTTATCAGCAAAGTCTCCTCTTTGAAGACTGACGGCCTCTTCCCAAATGATGTAAAACCCGCCACTGTTCCTCTCGAAGCCATCTACAATTATGAAGAACTGATGAAAGTCTATCGGGATTATCAGTCTTATCTTTATAAGCAGAATCTTCTGGATTTCGATGATCTTCTGATGCTGACGATGAAGATCATGAAACAGAATCCGACTATCCGCGAAAACTGGAGAAAAAAATACGATATCTTCCTCATCGATGAATTCCAAGATACCAATATCGTTCAATACGAACTCGTAAAGCTCTTTTTGGGAAAAGACACCATGCTGACTGTCGTCGGAGATCCCGATCAGACAATCTATACTTGGAGAGGTGCTCAGAATTCGATAATCAAAGACAGTCTTCCCAAAGACTTCAAGAACCTTGAGACTGTCGTCCTCGATGACAATTATCGTTCTACTCAGTCTATTCTCGATGCTGCTAACTCTCTCATCAATCATAACTCTGACCGTCTTCCCAAAGACCTTAAGGCAAACAGCGGCGACAAGGGACTTCCTGTGGAATACTACAAGGCCACCGATGGAGATTTCGAAGCCCTGAGAATCGCCACTTCCATCAACAAGCTAGTCCGAAACAAAGAAGCTGAATATGATGACTTCGCCATCATCTATCGCTCTAACTACTTATCTAACCCCATCGAAAAGAAACTGACTCAATATAAGATTCCCTATGAAATTTACGGCGGTCTCAAATTCTATGAGAGAAGCGAGATCAAGGATGCCCTGTCTTATCTGAGAATCCTTGTCAATCCCGATGATATTTCCTTCCAACGTGTTTTGAAAGCCCCATCTAAGGGAATCGGTCTTGTCACTTTGAACAAAGCCTTTAGCATTCAGGACCTTTCTGAAGATAGCAACCTTCTTGATATCTTCCGCAACAATCAGGATGAAATAAACTTGACTGCTAAATCCAAGACCTTCTTAGCTTCGTTCTATGAAAGCTATGACTTGATGAGAAACAAGTATAATTCGTCTTGCCAGGGCGACGAACTTATAACGGCCATCCGAGAGTATTTCAATGCCGTCGGGTTCTTCAGTTATGTCAAGAAAGAAGACGAGAAGCTGGCTGAGAAACAGAGTTTCACTGCTTCTACCTCAGTTTCAAAGGTGGATAACGTCAACGAATTCATCCGTTCTCTTTCATCCTTCCTGGAAGGAGAAGTCACCGATGATGACGGGGAGACCCATGAAGCTACTTTGGAAGACTATCTTCTTGAAGTGGCCCTGCAGTCTGATCAGGATACTATGAAGGACTCCAAAAAAGTATCTCTGATGACTGGCCATGTCTCCAAGGGTCTTGAATTCCCTTATGTTTTTGTCACCGGACTCAATGAGAATGTCTTTCCTAACAGCCATGCCGTCATGAGCGGAAAGAAAGCCAATATCGAAGAAGAAAGACGTCTTCTCTATGTCTGTCTGACGAGAGCCAAAAAACGTCTTTTCATCAGTTCTTTCGGCGGCAAGAGTTTCTTCGGCACTTACTATGTGCCTTCTCGCTTCCTCAAAGAGCTCAGTCTTGCCAGTGTCTCAAATGGCAGTCAGGCGGATTATTCCTATAATGAGTTAGTCGGTTCCAATAGACCCAGCAGTCCTAACAGCTCTCTTTTCAATGACGCCAAGAGAAGAATCCATACTCTGGTATCGGGAAGCGTAACTCAGCGTCCGACCGGAACGGAAGAAAGCTATGTCGTCGGTGACCGCGTCATTCACACCTCTTTTGGAAAAGGCGAAGTCATCGAAGTCACCGCCGATCATAAGATCACGGTTAAGTTCAAGGAACCCTTCGGTGTCAAGAGACTGATGATAGGCTTTAAGGCCTTCAGGAAAATGAAGGAAGGAGAATAGCATGGATCCCATAGATAAGGAAAAAGAGCGGGTAAAGGAACTTACCGATCTTCTCAACCTTTATAATCGCGAATATTATCTTCTCGACGCTCCCTCAGTCAGCGATGCCGAATACGATCAGCTGATGGAAGAACTGCAGAGACTTGAAAACAAAAGACCCGATCTCAAAGACCGCCTTTCTCCGACTAATAGAGTCGGTGGCGGAGTCATCAAGGATTTTCCTAAAATCAAACATAAGAAATACATGCTTTCCATCTCTGATGTTTTCAACGAAGACGAACTTTACGATTTTGACCGGACTGTCAGAAAAGCAGTCGGCATCGATAAAGTCGAATATATGTGTGAAGTCAAGATCGATGGTTTGGCCTGTTCTCTTCTTTTTGAAGACGGAGATTTGGAGATAGGCTCAACCAGAGGAGACGGCACTATCGGCGAAGACGTCACCAACAACGTCATGACTATCCCTTCGATTCCTCTCCATATCAATGACAAGAGAGAAATCGAAGTACGCGGTGAAGTCTATATGCCTAAAGCCTCCCTGGAAAGACTGAATGAAGAAAAGAAAAAGAACAACGAGCCTTTATTTGCAAACGCCAGAAATGCCGCAGCCGGCTCCTTAAGACAGCTTGATTCGGCGATAACCAGCAAAAGACATCTTGATGCCTGGTGGTATTATGTTCCTGATGCTCTGGCTTTAGGATTCAAAAAACATTCTGAGGCATTGGACTATATCCAATCCTTAGGTTTCAGAACCAATCCTGAGAGAAGACTCGTTCACGGAATCGGCGAAGTCATCGCCTATATGCACGAATACGCTAAAAAGAGACCGTCTCTTCCTTATGATATCGATGGTTTGGTCATTAAAGTCAATGACATGACTCTCTATGACCGCATCGGCTATACGATGAAGACTCCCAAGTGGGAAATCGCCTTCAAATTCCCGCCTGAGGAACAGATCACCCGACTTCTCGACATTCAGCTGACTGTGGGGAGAACGGGAAGAGTTGCACCGACAGCCATCTTGGAACCTGTCCGAGTTGCCGGTTCTCTGATATCGAGGGCGACTCTGAACAACGAAGACTTCATCAAAGGAAAAGATATCAGACTGGGAGATTACGTCTCTCTTCATAAGGCCGGCGATGTCATACCGGAAGTTGAGAAAGTCATTCTCGAAAGAAGAAAAACTGACTCTGTTCCCTATTCTTTCCCTTCTACTTGTCCTTACTGTCATCAGGAACTCAAAAGAATTCAGGGACAGACTTTCTGCGTCAATGATGCCTGCCCTTCGAGAAATATCAACAAATTGATTTTCTTCTGCTCTGATCACGGCATGGATATCGACGGCTTAGGCGAAAGCTCAGTCGAAGATTTCTTCAACGAGAACCTCGTCAAGGAAATACCTGATTTCTATCTGCTCAAAGACCATCAGGAAGATCTGATGATGATGGACGGAATCGGTGAAAAGACCTGCAAGTCACTGTTTGCCGCCATTGAAAAATCCAAGAAGAATGAACTGTATATGCTAATCTGCGGACTGGCAATACCCTTAGTCGGAAAGAAGACCGCTATCGTCTTAGCTGATCACTTCCATAATCTCGACAATCTCATGAATGCCAAAGAAGAAGAGCTTTCCTCTCTTCAGGATGTCGGTTCCATCACTGCTAAGAAGATATCTGTTTACTTCGAAGATCCTAAGAACCGGGAAATCGTTGAAAGGCTTCGTTCCTACGGACTTAATTTCTCTCTGCTTCATGAAATCAAAGAAGCAAAAGACAATGACTTCAAGGATAAGAAGTTCGTTTTGACGGGTGCTCTTTCAGTAAGCAGGGAGGAGATGACTAAGAGACTTGAAAACCTCGGAGCCAAGTCTTCGGGCAGCGTTTCAAAAAATACTGATTTTGTCTTAGTCGGAGATGAACCCGGAAGCAAGTACGATAAAGCTGTTAAATTAGGCGTGAAAATCTATAATGAAGAAGAAATAATGCCCTTGATTTTAAAAGCTGAGCAAGAACAGTAAACAATATTGACTGTTGTTGTTATATAATTAAGTGTTTTAGGAGAATAACATGATTAAAGTAACCAAAGATGTCATTGAATTATGTGCCAAGAACCTCATGTTTGAACTCGGAGAAGGACAAGCCGAACTCATTTATGATGAATTCACGACCGTATTAGCCCAGATTGATTTTCTCAAGTCAATCCCCGGTGTCGATGATGAAGAACCGATGACCTTCCCATATTCCGAACATCAGAAGATCCTCAGAGAAGATAAACCCTCTAAACCCTGTAAGGCCGAAGATGAGCTTTCTAATTGCCATACCCGTATCGGCGATCAGATCAAGCTTCCGAAAGTCGTAGGAAACAAGAATGACCAAATTGATGAATAAACCGATATCCGAGCTTCATCAGATGCTCGTTGATAAGAAGATAAAGCCTATCGATCTTGTCGAAGACTGCATTTCCGGAATCGAAAACGATTCCTGCAATTGCTTTGAGGCCAAGGCTTTTGACGAAAGCCGCAAAGAGGCTTTGAAGATCAAGGAAGTCAAACCTGACGAATACTTGAAAGGCATCCCCTATCTTGTAAAGGACAACTATTCAACTAAGGGAGTAGAAACGACTGCCTCTTCCAATATACTCAACGGCTATGTCCCTTCTTTTGATGCCACTGTTGTCAAAAAACTGCATCAGGCCGGCATGATCATGGTCGCTAAGACCACGATGGACGAATTGGCTATGGGCGGCACTGGCACAACCGGACACAAAGGCAACACCCTCAATCCTTATGACAAGACGAGAATA
>DHDT01000067.1:23419-25566 GCA_002399505.1 Caryophanales bacterium UBA4869
AGGCTCCGACACGGGCGATTCGGTCAGAAAGCCGGCCAGTCACGCCGGTCTTGTCGGCTATAAGCCTACCTGGGGACGTGTTTCCCGTTTTGGCTTATTCCCCTTTGCTCCCTCTCTTGATTCAGTCGGCTTCTTCTCGAGAAATGTCCTCGATGCCTCCTATGCCCTTTCGGCAATCAGCGGACATGACAAAAACGATATGTCTTCTTCTTATCGCAAGAATGAGAAATACCAGAACTATGTTCTTGAGAAAAAGACTCTGAAGAAAATAGGTTATTTCAAGGCAGTTATGGATGCTATTACTGACTCCAATATCAAAGACAGCTATGTCAGACTTCTGAAGGAACTCGAGAAGAAAGGCTATGAAGTTGTCTCCTATGATTATCCTGTCGATCTTCTCAATGCCTTATATCCTACTTATATGATTATCAGCTGTGCTGAATCTACTTCCAATAACGCCAACTTAGACGGCATCCGCTTTGGACCCACAGCTTCTGATAACCCTAAAACTTTTGAAGAGTATATGACTAGCTGCCGTACCAAAGGCTTCAGCAACCTGATCAAGAGAAGATTTGTCATCGGCTCTTTCTCACTTCTCAGTGAAAACCAGGATGAGATGTTCTCCAGAGCTCAGAAGGCTAGAAGAATGATCGTCGAGAATCTCAACCTCTTCTTCGATTCCATCGACTATCTTGTCATGCCTGCAAGCTTTAGTATCCCAAGCAAGATCAAAGACTTGTCTTCCCGTTGGTCAACTAAGCCTGACTTCCTCGATAACATCCTTACTTTAGGCAATTTCGGCGGCAATCCTTCTTTGACAGTACCGCTGACTTTTGAATCTTCGATGCCAATCGGCGTCAATATCACCGGACGAATATTTGAAGACGGATATGTCCTTGGCTTAGGAAAAGAAATCGAAGAGATTACAGGTCTGAAAGATCTTTTCGTCAAGGAGAACTGATCATGGAATTTGAACCGGTTATCGGCATTGAAATACATGTCGAATTGAAGACTAAGTCGAAGATGTTCTCGCAGGCTCCCTGCACTTTCGGAGAGAAGCCTAATTCGCAGACCGTTCCTTTTGATTTGGCTATGCCTGGCACGATGCCAGTCGTCAACAGGGAAGCCGTCAGTTTTGGAATCAAAGTCTCAAAGGCTTTGAATATGGATATAGCCAAGACTCTTTATTTTGACCGCAAAAATTATTTCTATCCTGATCTTCCCAAGGGTTTCCAGATAACCCAGCAGTTCCATCCTATCGGAAGAAACGGCTTTGTCGAAATAAACATCGATGGCAAGACTGAGAGAATCGGCGTCGAACAGGCTCATCTTGAAGAAGATACCGCCAAGCAGATTCACCTCAATGACATCTCGCTGTTGAATTTCAACCGGGCCGGCACCCCTTTGATAGAGATAGTCTCTCTGCCTGAGATGCATTCAGGCTTAGAGGCCATGGAATACGTGGAAGCCATCCGTGAGATTGTAACTTATCTCGGCGTCTCTGACGGCAAGATGGAAAACGGATCACTTCGCTGTGATATCAATGTCTCTCTCAGGGAGAAAGGCTCTAAGGTCTTAGGAACTAAGGCTGAATGCAAGAACCTCAACACTATTCAGAACATCAAGAGCGCTGTCGACTATGAAATCAAGAGACAGACGGAGATTCTCAATAACGGCGGCAAAGTCGAACAGGAAACTCGCCGTTATGACGAAGGTCTCAAACAGACTGTCTTGATGAGAAAGAAGACCAACGCCGTCGATTACAAGTATTTCCGTGAACCTAACATTGTCCCAATCGACTTAGACAGCGGATTCATCTATGATTCCATTCACTCGATGAATAAGCTTCCCAATCAGTATCGAAAAGAGCTTAAGGATGACGGACTCAACGACTATGAAATAGAAGAGCTTCTCAAAGACCGCGACTTTGTAATTTATTTCGAAGACTGCCTGACTTTAGGAGTCAGAAAACCTTCTGTTCTGTGGAATTTCCTTTTGGTCGACATCTTAGGCTATCTCAATAAGAATGAGAAGACCATCTCCTCTCTTCCTTTTGGAAAAGAGTATCTGGTCAGCCTCATCAATCAGCTGATCGACGGAAAGATCAATTCCAAGCAGGCCAAGGAAGTCCTTTCCATCATGCTAAG
>DHDT01000067.1:25699-26001 GCA_002399505.1 Caryophanales bacterium UBA4869
CTTGACATAATTAAGGAAAAAGGCATGGTGCAGATAAGTGATGCCTCCGCAATCGAAAAGATTGTCGATGAAGTCATCGAAAAGAATCCTCAGACAGTATTCGATCATCAGCACGGAAAAGACCATGCGTTAGGATACCTAGTCGGCCAGGTTATGAAGAACAGCCATGGCAAAGCCAATCCTGTCCTTGCCAAAGACACTCTTCTCAAAAAGATCGGGCCCTGTGTCAAAGATAAGTAAAATAAGATAACAGAAAGTGGCCTTTGTCAAAGACCACTTTTTTCTTATTAGCCAATTCCTTT
>DHDT01000067.1:26131-26808 GCA_002399505.1 Caryophanales bacterium UBA4869
CCAATATCAACGATAAAATATGAGAACAGATGTTTAATAAAAGAGAGATAAAAATGAAAACTGATAACGGCAAAAAAGAAGATCTGAGAATCATCAAGACTAAAAGAAGACTTTCCCAGAGTCTGATGGATATGCTCTCCGAAGTTCCTTTCGATAAGATCAAAGTCTCTGATTTATGTGAGAGATCCGGTATCAGCCGGGCGACTTTCTACAATAATTTTGACAGCACCAAAGAAGTTCTCCAATATCATCTTGAGACTTTCAGAGAAGAGATTCAGTCGAAGATCGTCGAAGAAAAAGACGAGAAGAATCTCGACTTTTCCGATACTTATCGTCTGATGCTGTCTCTCATAATCAGCACCTTGTCTGAAAAGAGACAGATACTCAAGGAAGTGATTGAAAAACACCCTTCTTCCGTTATTTATTATGTCATCCAGAAATTTGCCCTGAGTTCGATTAACCGGGTCTTGGAGATGTTCAAGGAAGAGATATCCTCGATTCCTCTTCCCATCATCAGCAATTATCTTGCCGGTGCCTTTACCGGCCTTGTCATCTATCTCATCTCAAGTGGCGACAACTACTCGAAAGAGCAGATGGTCAATTATGTCTATAACCTTACTTTTGACAATTTCTACCAGGTTCTTTCAAAGAAGAGCCTTCTGAACTAGTAAAGGGCC
>DHDT01000067.1:26959-27367 GCA_002399505.1 Caryophanales bacterium UBA4869
TATATAGAAATACTTCACGAAGATAAAAACTGCCATGCCCGTTATGGCTATCTTCACACACCTCACGGAACGGTCGAGCTTCCGATGTTTATGCCGGTTGGCACTCAGGCCACCGTCAAGATGATTTCGCCTGAAGAACTCAAGGCGATGAATTCCGGTGTCGTTTTGGCAAACACCTATCATCTGGCTCTGCGTCCTGGCTCTGACATTGTCAGAAAGGCCGGCGGGGTTCAGAAGTTCATGAACTATGACGGACCGATGCTGACTGATTCTGGCGGCTATCAGGTCTTTTCTCTGACTAAGCTCCGCGACAAAATCACTGAAGAAGGCGTTGGATTCAAAGATCCGCTTTCGGGTCTCAAACACTTTTTCTCCCCTGAGTCTGTCATGCAGCTGGAAGCGGATATC
>DHDT01000067.1:27468-27787 GCA_002399505.1 Caryophanales bacterium UBA4869
GGGCTGACATCATCATGTGTTTTGATGAATGTGCTCCCTTCCCCTGTACCAAAGAATATATGAAAAACAGCGTTGACAGAACAATCCGCTGGGCCAAAAGATGTCTGGCCAGCAAGAAAAGAGACGATCAGGCACTTTTTGGTATCTGTCAGGGCGGCGATTATGCCGATTTGAGACAGTACTGTGCTAAGACTCTGACCTCTCTTCCTTTTGAGGGCTTCTCAATCGGGGGAACGGCAATCGGCGAACCTAGACTCACCGAATACCACGAAGTCGGACTGACAATTCCCTATCTTCCCTATGATAAGCCTAGATATCT
>DHDT01000067.1:27885-29196 GCA_002399505.1 Caryophanales bacterium UBA4869
CCCTATGATAAGCCTAGATATCTAATGGGTATCGGCTCTCTGGATATGCTTTTTGACGGAGTGAGAAAAGGTGTCGATATGTTCGACTGCGTCTTACCTACTAGATTAGCCAGACACGGAAGCCTGATGACTCATCACGGAAGAATCAATATCATGAAAGGCTCCTATGCGGATGACTTTTCTCCAATCGATCCTGAATGTGACTGCTATTGCTGCCGAAATTATACCAAAGCCTATGTTCATCATCTGATGAAGTGCCAGGAGGGACTTGGAGCACGTCTTTGCTCCATCCACAATATCCGTTTCCTCATTCAGGCCATGGAAGGCGCAAGAGAAGCCATCAAAGAAGACCGGTTCTTAGAATATGCTGCTCAGAGACTGGAAGAGTTTGGAACTGAAAGAGGCTGCTAAATGAATACCAATGGATTTGATTACGATGTCTATTCACTTTCTTCCTATAATTACGATCTGCCAGAAGAGCTGATTGCTCAGTCACCGAGTGAAAAACGGGATGAATCCCGTCTTTTGGTGATGAACAGAGACACTGGAAAACTCACTGATGAGAAATGCTTTTACGATATTGAAAACTATCTTAGAAAAGGCGATGTCCTAGTCAGAAACAACACCAAAGTCATTCCGGCGAGACTTTTAGGCGAGAAGAAAGAGACACATGCCCATGTCCAGCTTCTTCTCTTGAATCAGCTTCACGACCAAAAAGATGTCTGGCAGTGTCTAGTCGGAAATGCCCATGCCGTCAAACTTGGCACCAAAGTCTATTTTGGAACCAACGATGAACTGATAGCCGAATGCATCGAAGTCCAGGACGAAGGACTGAGACTCTTCCACTTCATCTATGAGGGAATCTTCTTGGAAGTACTCGATCAGTTAGGCAAGATGCCTCTTCCCCCCTATATCCATCAGCAGTTAGGCGATAATTCCCGTTACCAGACGGTTTATGCCAAAATCGAAGGCAGCGCTGCTGCACCGACAGCCGGTTTTCATTTCACTGAGAAGCTTTTCCAGAGACTCAAGGAGAAAGGGGTCGAAGTCGTCGATGTCACTCTCCATATCGGCCTTGGTACCTTCCGTCCTGTCAAAACAGACGATATCCGTCAACACGATATGCACTCGGAATTCTATATGATGGATGAGAAAGCTGCTTTGGCTCTCAATAAGGCCAAGGAAGAGAAAAGAAGAATCATCGCCATCGGCACCACCTCAACTAGAACTTTAGAGTCTGTCTATCAGAAGTACCATACTTTCAAAGCGTGTTCCGGGGACACGAAGCTTTTTATCTATCCCGGATACAAA
>DHDT01000067.1:29396-29643 GCA_002399505.1 Caryophanales bacterium UBA4869
TTCCATCTTCCTAAGTCCACCTTGGTAATGCTAGTATCGGCTTTTTCCAGCCGTGACAATGTTTTGAATGCCTATAGACACGCCGTAATGAACAAATACCGCTTCTTCTCCTTCGGCGATGCCATGTTTATCTACCGAGACTGAATATGGAAGAAACAGTCCAAGACTACAACAAGATCATGAAAGAAGAGATAGCTTCTCTTTCTTCTGAAAAAGAGAAGCCTACTCTTTTTCTTCATGCCTGCTG
>DHDT01000067.1:29759-30379 GCA_002399505.1 Caryophanales bacterium UBA4869
ACTCTCTCCGTCCTGACCAAGTATTTCAAAGTTACAGTCGGTTTTTTCAATCCAAATATTTACCCGGTCTCTGAATATGAGAAAAGACTTCAGGTTCTCGAGTCTTTTGTCCAAAGATATGCTAAAGACGAGAAGCTGACTATCGATCTTGTCATCAACGAGGAAGACTTCTCTTCCTATCAGAAATCCTTTGAATGCCGAAAAGACGACAGAGAAGGCGGCAATACCTGTCTTAGATGTCACGCCTATCGTATGGGCTTAGCCTATCGATATGCCGCTTTGCATCACTTCGATTATTTCACTACCGTCATGACCGTCTCTTCTAAGAAGCCAAGCCAGGAGCTCAATGAGATTGGGATTATGCTTTCCAAGAACTATCCTGAAACCAAATATCTTTTAAGCGACTTCAAGAAAGAAGGCGGCCAACTCAAAGGCATCCTGATCGGGCGGAAGTACAATCTTTATAGACAGAACTACTGCGGCTGTTATTATTCGCTTTTGGAACGTATGAAAGAAGAGAAGAAAAAGAGTCAGTTGTCGGAGAATTCTTTGCAGATACGGAGATAATTCTCTTTGGCATCCTCTTTGGAATCAAAAGACAGCACAACCGTTGTCCCTTT
>DHDT01000067.1:30461-47692 GCA_002399505.1 Caryophanales bacterium UBA4869
TGTCCCTTTGAGGGAGACGGTTGTTTTTCTTTTCTTTCCTAAGTAGATTCTCTTTTTTCTTTCTATTTCCCTTACGGATGTATCGCCTTTTTCAATCTCTTCAAATAAGGTCTTCTGAACCTCCAGAGGAAGGTTTAAAAGAGCTCTTCCTTCCCCATAAGTGAGCTTATAGGAAATCAGGGCATCTTTGAGAAACTGAGGAAGAGAAGAAAGACGGAGAAGATTTCTTATCTGAGTTATTGAAAGACCGGAGACCGAAGATAGTTTTTCTTCGTTGTATCCTTCTTTCTCCTTCAGCTTCTGGAAGCATTCCGATTTGACGAGGGCTGAGTCTCCTTCTTCGATGATATTTTCGATGATATAGGCGTTTTTTCTATCTTTTGACAAGTCGGCCAAGACGGCTGGCATCTCCTTTAGTCCGAGTCTTTTTCCAATCAGGAATCTCTTGACGCCATTGATGATCTCAAAGGAGGTTTCATCCTTTCCTCTTACGATGATCAAGGGAGTCAGAAAGCCGTCTTTCAAAAGAGATTCTTCTAATTCGTGGTAGCAGTTGAGATCATAGTTTTTCTCATCGAAAAGAGGAGAAAGATAAAGAGACTGGAGCGGATAAGAAGTCTTTCTGGTATTGGAAAGATTCTTTTCAATCTCCGTGACGACTGAATAACGTCGGTATTTCTTGACGAGATCTGAAAGCTCAGTTCTTCCCGTTCTTCTTTTCGACATATTCCATTACCTCACGGGCCAAAGCCGCATAAGTCAGAGATCCGGCTGAAGTCGGCTTGTATTCGTTGACGGGCATCGATTCGGCAATCGCTTCGGGAATCGAGACATTTCTGGGAATGACAGTCGTGAAGACCTTCTCCTTGAAAGTCACTCTTACTTCCTGGGCGATATCAGTCGAAAGTTTGGTTCTTGAATCGAACATGGTGAGAAGAAGACCGAGAATTTCAAGATTCGGATTGGTTGTTCTCTGGACCTGGGAAATAGTGGAGAGAAGCTGGGCCAGGGCATCGAGAGCAAAGTATTCACACTGAACAGGAACTAAGACCGAGTCGCTGGCTGTGAGGGCATTTAAGGAGAGAAAGCCTAACGAGGGCGGGCAGTCGATGATGATAAAGTCAAATAGTCTGCATTCTTTCTCATGAAGCTTGTCTCTGAGAATGTTGAAGGAAGTAGGCTTTCCCTGAGAAAGAAGACTGGATTCAACCATAGCCAAAGACAGATTGGCCGGGATCAGAGATATGTTACCGTAGCAGGTCTTTCTGATGGCTTTCTTAAGATCGATAGTACCTAAAAGAAGTTCGGCCACTGTCTTTTTGATGACAGTCGGATCGACACCGATGGCATTTGAACAATTGCCCTGGGGATCAAGATCCACGAGTAGGATTCTCTTGTTGTAGCGCGAAAGGGCACTGGCGAGGTTGTAGGCGGTAGTGGTTTTGCCTACTCCGCCTTTCTGATTAGTTATTGCGATGATTTCACTCATATTGCTTTATTTTAGCATAGCAAGGCCATGGATTTTCTATAAAACTTGTCTGGAGATTATTTTTCCTTGAAATACGTATCATAAACTACTATATTAATAAGGATATTTGTGCGAAAGCTATTCATTTAGGAGGACACACATGAAACGAGGCATGAAAACCTTTACTAAGGCAGTGACTATCTTGGCCATCTGCGGTGTTCTTACTTCCTGCAGCAGCGAGGACTATTCTTATCCAGATTATAACTGGAAAGATGGACTCATTGTCAATGTCGGCGGTAAGAATTATCAATTCAGCGACATTTATGACTTAATGGATGGGAAGAAGGACTCTGCCAAGGCTTACTATTCTACGGCCAAAAACATCCTTGCTCAGCTTATCACTCCCAGAACTGATACTATTTTAAGCCAGGCTGACAGCTACATCAAACAGCAGGAAGCCAGCTGGAAATCTTCTGCCGACACCAATGGAACCACCTACAAGGAAGAAATGGAGAAGGCCCTCAAGGCTGCTGGCTGCGATGATGAGGAAGCTCTCCGCAATAAGCAGATTGCTTCTTATCAGAACGAAAAGAACTCCACTGATTTCTATTCTGAACAGCAGGGAACCACTGATACTGATTCCAAGTTTATGATCTCCGAAAGCGAGACCAAGAAATTTGTCAGCGAAACTTCACCTTACCATGTCAGTCATATCCTGGTCAAAGTAGATGCCTCATCCGATGGCACTTCTACCTGGGCCGGCGAGATCTCTTCCGATGATGCCAAACAGATCGGAAACGTTCTTAATTCCTTATCTTCTACCAATACTTTCGGTATCACTGCCAAGACTCAGTCTGATGACACAAGTTCTGGCACTTTATATGGCGAACTTTATACCGCCGGTGACACTGGCGCTTCTATCGCTATGACCAAGTCCACTTCCTATATTCAGGAATTCAAATACGGCCTTTATGCCTATGATGCTTATTTGAATCCGGATACCAAGGACAACGCTTCTCTTAAGACTTCCTTAAGAGTTCCCGGACATTCCGAAGATTCAGCTGTTGCTGATGAAATCACTGATACTCAGGTCGGTCAGGGCAAGGCTTATGGTATTCCGTTAAGCCAGGCTTTCTCTCTTCAGTATGAAGCTGATCAGACCACCTCTGATGATGGCTTAAGCGTCACTGACGCCACTGCCAAACAGTATCCCAGAAACATCATCTTCAATAACTATTTCAATAATCACGGCGTTTCCTTTGTCTATGATGACTCTAGCGATTATGATGCCAGATTTGTTGCTGAGTGCAAGGAAATCGACAGCACTGTCAACAGTGTCGAAGATGCCAACACTAAGCTTCCTGAAAGATATAAGGAATACAAATTTGTCAAATCTCGTTTAGATGCTATCTCTGCTGACAAGTTCAAGACTGTCAGCACTATAAGCTCTAACTTAGTTTCTCTTAAGTACAACACCTCCAGCAAGAAGGTTGAAACCACTGCTGTTACCGGTGCTAAGAAGATTCTCGCTGACGAAAACGGCAATCCTATCATTGTCGTCCGTGGCGGTTCTTCCGATTATCAGGGTATTCATTTCATCATCGTCAACAAGGATCCTTTTGTTGATTCTGATAATGCCTATAATTATTATCGTATCAATTTACCTGATGCCGACAGCACCAAGAAGGCCTATTCTACTGACTATGATACCAATCCTTCCTTTGTCAACTTTGTCTCTGCTGATGCCAATTCCAATGCTACCTATAAGAAGCGTATCGAATCGGTGAAGAGCGTCATCAAGAGCTATGATTCCAATATGGAATTCAAGCTTTGGGAAGATAACCTTGCCAAGTTCAAGGCCAAGTACAATACTGATTTCGTCTCCCTGTTAGGAACTGATGCCGCTGATTTGATTAACAGTTACATCACCTATACTCGTTCTTCCAGCTTGAACTCTGCCAACGATTCCCTTGATTCTGCCTGGGAAACCTATGTGAGAACCCTTAACTTACAGCAGACCAATGCCAGCCGTGTCACTCCTTCTGTCTGCGTCTCATATTTCGAAAGCGGTTCTTATGATAAGGACCAGGAGGTACTCTGCAATGTCAAATAAAAGCAAAAAAGTTTTAGGCTTAGCTCTCTCCTTAGTCACTTTGGCTTCTTGCTCAACTACCTATATCCGTTATCCTTTGGATTACAAAGAAACCCTTTATCCTAATATCGACAATATCGATCATAGCGGTAATCCAGTCGTTGAAAACGATAAGGAACAGTATTATCAGGAAGTTCTTTCCGGTGATACCGTCTATCAGAAGCTCGTCAATCAGATTCTTCTCGAGATTTCCAAAATTGCCCATAACAACACTACCGGCAAGAACGGAACTGATACTTCCACCATCATCAAAGACTTGGATTACAAGTCAGTCATGGATGGCGACGGCACTGTTTCCCAGACTGATGACAATCTCTTAGCCCGTGCTAAGGAATCTATGGAATCTTCTGCCAGAAGCGGAACTTATGCCAAAGACAATCTCTTCTATGAAAAGAAGTTTGTTGAGTCTTTGAAGGAAGCCTTCACTCTCAATAGCGGTTTTGACAGCACTGCCATCCACACTGATGGAAAGCTCATCACTCCCTCTATGAAGTATGCTGATATCTATGGCGGCGACTATTCTACTTATATGCAGAAGAACAGCTACGATGACCTCAAGGTCAACTATCTGACTTCTGAATATATCTACAACAAGTCCTATGCCTCTATCGGCAATACCAAGGCCCGTAAGGTCCAGGTTATCGCCTTAGCTGACCGTACTGATCAGCCTGGTGCTGCCCGAAAACTCTTAAGCGCCTATGTCAACGATTATGTTTTAGGCGACAAGGCCGGAGTCGACACTGATTTTTCAGTCCTGAGCCGCCTTTGGAAGGGAATCTCCACTGATGTTGTCAGCGGCATCGATCCTGATAATGCCACCCGTTATGCCACTCGTTATGATAACAGCGTCGTTCTCTCGGCTGATGAAGCTACCTGGCTTAGGAACAATGATATCCTCACCGATGATGAATCTTATACACTTTCCGGAAAGATCCTCGATGATGTGAAGACCCTCAAGGAAGGCTATGAGAACCATCGTAAGGTCAATTCTTCCTTGGAGAGCACCTATACTGGCAGTTACACTTATGACTACACTATCGGTGTCCGCAAGGCCGTCGATGATATCGCCACCAAGGATCTTGTCACTGAAGGTGTCTATCTAAGCGATGGACTCACTTCTCTTCCCTCTGACTTGAAGACCCGTATCTTCTCCACCAAGGTTTCCACTTCCAAGGCCGATGTCGATGCCATGAAGGCTGATCCGATGAAGAAAAATCAGGATGGAACTATCCATGCCGGAACTTCTAAGGATTACACCGTCTATTGCAAGGATGGCTTCCGTTATGTCACCAATCCTGATAACCCCGGCAACAACGTTGATAACCTGGTCTACTATGATTCAACTTCCAAGACCTATTATCTCGTCCGAGTTCTTGATGCCATCTCCACTAATGCCATCGCCTCAACTACCACTGATTCCGTCTATGACACTGATGCCAAGAAGGAACAGATTGCCCGTGAAGTCGCTTATGCGATGTCCACTACCGGCACTTACAAGACCGATTCTTCCATCTATTGGTTAAGAAGAACCAATATCGATTATTCTGATGAGGACTTCCTCACCTATATGAAATCTAACTATAAAGACCTCTTCAAGACTGATTCCGCTTTTGACAGCGAATCGAAGATCATCTTAGGCTAAAACCAAAAGAGAAGGCTTCGGCCTTCTCTTTTCTTAAAAAGGAAAGAATATTATGAATAACAAAGAAAGCTGCATTTTCTGTAAAATCGCCAATGGTACTATCCCTTGCTATAAGGTCTATGAAGACAATGACATCATCGCCTTCTTAGATGTGGCTCCTGCCTCCAGAGGTCATACTCTTGTTGTTCCCAAGGAACATTTTGCCGATATGGCTCACGCTCCCAAGGATATCATCGACAAGGCCTTTGAAGTCGCTCAGATCATCGCTCAGGCCCAGATCAGTCAGTTAGGGGCAACAGGTGTCAATGTTCTCTCTAACATCGGCAAATCAGCCGGTCAGTCGGTTTCTCACTTCCACATCCATGTCATTCCCCGATACGATGATGATGGACTGAAATTGGCGTTCCCGCCCAAGAAATTGGAAGATCGGGAAATGCTTCTTCTTCAGGATTCCATCAAAAAAGGCATGTAAAACAGGGGCCGACTTCAACAGTCGGCCTTTTCTTTCTTTTCTGTTATCGTTTTGATTGCGATAATATGCATAAGTATTTAAAATAGTAAGGCTTGGAGGTAAGTTTCATGGATAAACTGCAGATCAGAAACCTCAGCTGTTCAGCTGAAGGAAATAAAATCATTCGTGATTTGAGTCTCGATATTGTCAAAGGCGACTGCTTAGCGCTTTTAGGACCTAACGGTCACGGAAAATCAACTCTTTTGAATGTCTTGATGGGCAACCCCCGTTATCAGGTGGATTCCGGGTCCGTTCTTTATGACGACGAAGATCTTCTGAAGCTGACTCCTGACCTTAGAAGCAAGAAGGGCATCTTCATGGCTTTTCAAAATCCGCCTGATGTCCCCGGTGTCGTCAGCATGGATTTCTTCCGTGCCGCTCTCAACAGTCATAGTGACAAACCGGTTTCTCTTTTCAATTTTTATAAAACCACTACTAAGGCCTATGAAGAAGTCGGCTTAGACAGCGAGATGGCGTCCCGTTATCTCAATGAAGGATATTCCGGCGGCGAAAAGAAGAGAAACGAAATTCTCCAGATGCTTCTTCTTAAACCTGATCTTGTTCTTTTGGATGAAATCGATTCCGGTCTGGATGTCGATGCCATGGCTTTGATCGCCTCGACTATCAAGACACTTAAGGAACAGGGTACTACCTTTACCATTGTCAGCCATTATGAGAAACTCTTCGAATTGGTCGAACCCAATAGGACCGCTGTCATCGTCAATGGCCGTATCGCCAAAGAAGGCGATAGCTCTTTGGCTAAGAAGATTGCCTCTCAGGGCTATTCATTCCTTGAGAAGGAATTCGGAATCAACCTGACAAAGGAAAACGACAAACAGCAGTCAATCGGTGTCTGCGCTGCCAAACAGGTCGAAAAAAAGTAAACAGAATGGATATAAAGTTACAAGATAAAACAGAGACCCGGATTATCAAAGATACCAGACAGTCTTATTTTCTGACTGAGGTCCCCGCTTTGCATAATCTCCGGTATGAGGTTTCTGAAAACACCGAATTTGAACTGACTATTGTGGATTTTCTTTCTGATCCCATCGATTTAAGCATCGATGTGGTTTTGAAAAAAGGAGCCAAAGCCAACATCTATCTAGCATCTCTGAATAGCGGCCATAACAACAAAGTCTATAAAATCGATATCGATCACGAAGAAGAAAATACTTATTCCAGAACGACGATGTCCGGCATCAATGCCGGGGACGGTCTTTTGAGATTCTTGGGCTCATCCTATATCAAAAACGGAGCCCACAAATCCGATACGAGACAAGAGGGCAAAATTACCAACTTATCCGATAAGGCCCATAGTGAAGTCTCGCCTTCTCTTCTTATCAAGGACAATGATGTCAAGGCCAGCCACGGCGCTGCTTTAGGCGCCTATGACCCCAAAGTCCTCTTTTATCTGATGAGCCGCGGCCTGACTCTCTCAGAAAGCAAGAAACTTATCACTTTCGGTTCTCTTCTTCCTATCATCAATCGCTTAGGCGATGAGAAAAACCGCGAAGACGCCAAGAAGGCTTTAGGAGAACTCTCCTTATGAAAATACTTGATCCCTTGAAAATACGTCAGGATTTTCCCATGTATCGCCATGACTCTCTTTTTGAGGGCAGACCTTTAGTCTACCTTGATAACGCCGCCACTACTTTCAAACCTTATTCCGTCATCAAAGAAGGCGACCGCTATTATGAAGACATCACCGCCAACGCCCATCGAGGCGATTATTCTCTGGCCCATGAAGTTGATGTCGCTTATGAAGGAGCGAGAAAAGAAGTCGCTGATTTCATCAACGCCGACGTCGATGAAGTCTGCTTCACTTCCGGAGATTCGATGGGGATGAACGAGATTGCCTATGGTCTTCTTCCCCTTCTTAAAACCGGTGATGAGATTCTTCTTACTTTTGCCGAGCACGCTTCAAATGTCCTGCCCTGGTATCAGGTGGCTAAACTTACAGGTGCCGTTGTCAAATTTATTCCTCTTGATAAAGAAGGCCGAGTGACCATCGATAATTTCAAGAGCGTTTTGTCCGATAAGACCAAGATTGTTTCCTTGGCCTCTGTGACTAATGTTCTTGGTTTCTTATTGCCTGTCAAAGAACTCTGTGCCTTAGCTCATTCAGTCGGCGCCATCTACGTTGCTGACGGAGCTCAGTCGGTTCCGCACCACAAGACTGACGTCAAAGACCTGGATATCGACTTTCTGGCCTTCAGCGGACATAAGATGCTCGGTCCCACTGGTATCGGAGTCATGTACGGTAAGAAAAAGCTTCTTGAGAAGATGAATCCTCTGTTTTTCGGCGGTGAGATGAATGCCCGCTTTGATAGCTGTGGCTATGTTTCTCTTTCTGATGTTCCCCTTAAGTTTGAAGCCGGAACTCAGAATATCAGCGGTGCCATGGGTTTAGGAAAAGCCTGCCTCTATATCCAGAAAATCGGTTTTGACGCCATTGAAGAACACGAGCTTAAACTCAAGAAGATGGCGGTTGAAGGTATTATTTCTAACGGAAATGCCACTATCTACAATCAAAACTGTGAAGGCGGAATCATCACTTTCAATATCGACAAGGTTTTTGCCCAGGACGCTGCTTCCTATCTAGGCTCCAAGGGAGTCTTTGTCCGAAGTGGTCAGCACTGTGCCAAGATCCTTCCTGAATTCTTGAATACCCAGGCTACCTTGAGAGCCTCTCTTTATATCTACAATACTGAAGATGATGTAAAAGCTTTGATAGAAGCCTGTAAACACGCGGAGGATTTCTTAGATGTCTTTTTCAATTAATAACCCGGAGATGATGAGAGAAATCATCATGGATAACTATCAGAATCCTCGAAATGTCGCTGTAGTGGATGACAAGAACTACATAACCATTCACATGGATTCCGCTTCTTGCATCGACGATATCTACATTCAGGTTCTGATCAAGGACGGGAAAGTCTCTGACTGCAAGTGGCACGGCAAAGGCTGTGCGATTTCCACGGCTTCCACTTCCATTATGAGTGAAATGATATTGGGAAAGACCATTCAGGAAGCCGACAAGATGATGGCTGAGTTCAATAAGATGATGGCCGGCGAGCCTTATGACGAAGAGACTCTGGGCGAAGCTATCTGTTTTGCCAATGTCAATCGTCAACCCTCGAGAATCACCTGTGCCAATATCAGCTGGAGAGGTCTGAAGAAGGCCTTCGATAAGGAGGAGAAGAAAGATGAATGAAGAAAAGAAAAACCTCGATCTTCTCGATAAAGACGATCGTGCAAAATATGAGTTCCGTGATAAGGCCGTAGCAATTTTCAAGACCCCCAAAGGTCTTAGCGAAGATACTGTCAGAGAGATTTCGTCAATCAAGAAAGAACCTCAGTTTATGCTTGATTTCCGCTTGAAATCTCTCAAGGAGTTCTTCAGCCATCACCAGCCTTCCTATGGACCTGATCTCAAGTGGATCGATTTCCAGGATTATACTTACTACACTAAGGTTTCCGATAAAATAGCCACCGATTGGAACAAGGTTCCTGAGGAAGTCAAGACAACTTTCTCAAAGCTTGGCATCCCGGAAGCCGAACAGAAATTCCTCAGCGGTGTCACCACTCAGTATGAATCGGAAGCTGTTTATTCGAACATGCTCAAAGAAGTCGAAGACAAAGGAGTTATCTTTTTAGATACCGATACCGGACTGAGACTTTATCCTGAGATCTTCAAGAAATATTTTGGAAAGCTCGTTCCACCCACTGACAACAAATATGCCGCCTTGAATTCAGCTGTCTGGTCAGGTGGTTCCTTCATTTATGTTCCTAAAGGCGTAAAGCTTGAAAAACCTCTGCAGTCATATTTCCGAATCAACAACAAGCGTTCTGGTCAGTTTGAGAGAACTCTGATCATCGTCGATGATGATGCCGAACTCAATTATGTCGAGGGCTGTACGGCTCCGATGTATTCTGAAGAATCGCTTCATGCCGCAATAGTCGAGATCTTTGTCGGCAAGAGAGCCAAGATGAGATATACGACTATTCAGAACTGGTCTAATTCCATTCTCAACTTAGTCACCCAAAGAGCGATAGTCGATGATGACGGCCTCATGGAATGGGTCGATGGAAATATCGGCTCAAAGCTCTGTATGAAATATCCCTGCTGCGTCTTAAAAGGCGATCGTTCACACGGATCGACCATTTCTGTCGCCGTGGCCGGAGAAGGGCAGTTCCAGGATACCGGAGCCAAGATGATTCATCTGGGCAAAGACACTTCCTCCAATATCATCTCTAAGTCCATTGCCAGAAACGGCGGAACTTCTAATTTCCGCGGTCAGATTCATATCGCCCCTTCCGCTATCGGAAGCAAGGCTCATGAAGAATGCGATACTTTGATTCTCGATGACCATTCTTACTCGGACACCATCCCCAACAATGTGGTTTCCGATAGTTCTTCTTATCTTGAACATGAGGCCTCCGTATCGAAAATCAACGAAGACCAGCTGTTCTATCTGATGAGTAGAGGATTATCAAGAGCGCAGGCTACGCAGATGATTGTCATGGGATTCTTAGAGCCTTTCTCGAAAGAACTTCCAATGGAATATGCCGTCGAACTTAATCAGCTGATTAAGTTCGATATGGTGGGATCGATAGGCTAAAACATGTTTAACATTGTCAATGAAGAATATGATGTCATAGTTGTCGGAGGCGGTCATGCCGGCGTAGAAGCCTGCAATGCCACATCCAAGATGGGATTGAAGACACTTTTACTGTGCTTCAATTACAAGATGGTCTGTAATCTGGCCTGCAATCCGACGATTGGCGGAAGCGCCAAGGGAATAGTTGTTCGTGAGATTGATGCTCTGGGCGGAATAGAAGGAAAACTCGCCGATATGAAAGGCTCTCTTTTGCAGATGAGAGTTCTCAATACATCCAAGGGTCCCGGTGTTCGCTGTCTCCGTGCCCAAGAGGACAAGAGAGGCTATCCTCGC
This sequence comes from Caryophanales bacterium UBA4869, assembly GCA_002399505.1. Lineage (GTDB taxonomy): Bacteria > Bacillota_I > Bacilli_A > RFN20 > CAG-288 > Enterosoma. The sequence goes on from DHDT01000067.1 coordinate 41,190, forward strand.
AACGTCCAGAACTATCTTTTGACTGTCGATAATCTCGATATCGCCGAACGGGAGGTGAAATCCCTTGCTGTTTCAGACAATATCGTCAAAGGTGTTATTCTTGACGATGGTTCCTTTATCAAAGCCAAGGCCGTCGTTTTGGCGACTGGCACGCATATGGAGTCTTTGATTTTGAGAGGACATGTTGTCAAGGAAGGCGGACCCGATGGTGAGAGACCAAGTCATGGTCTGTCGGGTTCTTTGAAAGCCTTAGGTCTTCACATGCTTCGACTGAAGACAGGTACTCCTCCTCGACTTGATCCTGATTCGATTGATTTTTCCGTCCTGGAAACTGAATACGGAGATGATGGCCGTAATTCTTTCTCCTATGATACGACTGAATTCATGCAGAAGAAGGATATGGTCGTCTGTCACTTGACTTATACTAACGAGAAGACTCATGAAATCATCCGAAAACATCTTAAGGAATCCGCTATGTATGGCGGTGTTGTCAAAGGTGTCGGGCCTCGTTATTGTCCGTCAATTGAAGATAAGATTGTCCGTTTCCCTGATAAAATCAGGCATCAGTTATTTGTAGAGCCGGAATCTTTGGAATTCCCCTCAATCTATCTGGACGGTTTTTCAACCTCGATGCCTGAGAGCATCCAGGAGCCGATGGTTCATAGTATCAAAGGCTTTGAGCATGCCAGATTTTTGAAATACGCCTATGCCATTGAATATGATGCAGTAGAGCCTAGCCAGCTTGATCAAACAATGAGAGTCAAAAGCGTCGAAGGCTTATATGTCTGCGGACAGATTGCCGGTACCTCCGGCTATGAGGAAGCGTCGGCTTTAGGCTTGATGGCCGGCATCAATGCCGGACTATTTGTTCAGAAAAAAGACCCTCTGATACTTAAACGTGACGAAGCCTATATCGGAATCATGATCGATGATATCGTCACTAAGGGAACCAAAGAGCCTTATCGTCTTTTGAGTTCGAGATCTGAGTATCGTCTGTTGACAAGAAACGACAATGCCGATGTCCGTCTGGTTAAAAAAGGCTATGATGTCGGTCTCAATTCCAAAGAGAGATTCGATCGCCTCAACAATAGAAACCTGAAGGTTGCCCAAGCTATCAATCTATTAGAAAATAATCAAGTTGCCTCTAATCAAAAAATTCGTTCTTATTTGCATGATTTAGGTTTCAATGAACCGAATGGCAATGAGACTTTAAAGCAGACCATGAGACGTCAGAACGTCACTTATGAAAAGCTTTCTCAGTGCGTTGATTTTCTTCCTGTCTTAGATGAAGACGAAAGATTCAAAATCGAGACTGAAATCAAATTCGAAGGCTATATCATTGCCGAGAAGAAAGAATGTGAAAGAAGGAAAGCCTATCAGGAACTCGTCCTTCCCGACGATCTTGACTATAAGCACATGGACGGATTGTCTCTGGAAGCCCGGGAGAAATTATCGATCCTTCGTCCCCATACTCTAGGCGAAGCTAGTCTTATAACAAACGTCCATCCCTCTGATATCGATGTTCTTTCCTTCTTTGTCCGGTTCAGAAACAAACAGACACATTAAAAGCCTTAGCGTGAAGCTAAGGCCTTTTTTTCAGTCTTCAATATAACGGGGATTCAGATAAGTGTTTTCTAAAGGACCGATCAGTCGGGAATTTACATAGCACTGTTTGAGAGTGAGGATTGTCTGACCTTGGTAGTTTCCGCTTGGGGTGAGTTCGACTAAAAGCACGTCTTCGACTCCGATATTCTTATCGAAAATCAGAGGCAGCATCATGGACATGACATTTCTGGTCGGGAAGAATGAAGGCAGAGCCATGTGACGGTTATAGCGGATGATCTTGAGTCCTAACTGGATTGCGGTCTCTAAAGAAGCTTTGAGGAAGGTGAAGAGCATCGGATTGTTTTCGATGATCTCCTCAAGATTGGCATAAAGACGATTTAAAGCGTATTCTCTTCTTTCTTTCTGGATGGAGTTGATAAGAGAGCTGGCATTCTTGTCAGAAAGACAGACAGTCTTTAAAAGGCGAAGAGGGAAACGGGAGATGTTGTCTTTGATGATATGCTGATAATCGGTGTGAAGTTCAGCGTTGATATCGTAGACAAAATCGCTGGTTTTAGTAAAATACTGAGCTTTGGGAGGAAGAGGTGAGAAGTTCTCGACGATTATCTTTCCTAAGCCCTGGCTTCCGGCATTCGTGAAGCCCTGGAAAAGGTATTCTTCTTTGATCTTTGGATCGCTGTTTTTCATCATGACACAGAATATGCCATCGAAATCATTATTGACCAATCCCGTATTGAAGACGACGAAACCGGAATTCTTATCCTCCATGACTTTGTTCTCGCTGACTAAGCGATAGAAAGTATACTGAAGATAAATCTCTAGGATTATAAAAGGGTCAGAGCTGTGGTGATAGCACCATTCTTCCTTGATGGCAAGATTGGCAAGTTGCTCTATAGCGCCCTTGTAGTCAGAAAAATACAGGTGATTCTTAAGGAAATCACGGGGTTTTTCTTTGTCAGCTCCGATAAAGTTGACATAGTAATCATATTCTTTGCCGGGATTTGATTTCTTCAGGGAACAGATGAGGTCTTCTCCGTTTTTGTTTTTGATGGAAAGAGGGAAGACAAAAGCGTCATCTTTTTTCTCAAAGGTACTTTCTTTGATGGCTCCTTCATAGTCTTTGCGGATGATGTCCACAATCGAAGCGGAATCTAAGCCAATACCCATCATCTCCTTGATTGAGAGGACTAATTGAGGCGGGACATAGAAAGTGAAGGATTTAGGTTTGCTTTCAGCAATAGGAGCTTTCTTTTCCGGAGGAACAGCAGTTTTATCGATTGTCTTCTTCTTTGCAGGTGCTTTTTTAGGAGTTGGTTTGACATCTTCTTTTTTGTGAAAGATGACAAAATCAGAACAGATGGTTCCGTTCTTGTTGGATTCAAGGGAGATAAAGGGCAGAGAGGTAAGAAGGGTTTTCATCTTTGAAAATCCCAATCCTTTGTAATCGATTCCTTTGTCGAGCAGTTCTTTTGATACTTTGGCCATAGGATAACGGATATTCTGATCAAATGATCCTAAGAAGATATTGTAGATTTCATCTTTTTTTGTCATATCAAAAACTTGTTTTTCATTATTTGACTTCATAGTTGTTTTTCCTGCTAGATTAAAGTCGTGCAGGATTACGACATCTTTTTCGTGACCGATTCTGTGGTCAGTTTTAAGAGTAAGGAATTCTTTGGAGTCCTCTAAGAGAGACTTCATTTTTGTATATCCGAATTCCTTATAGTTGAGTCCCTGGCTTTTTAAATAAAGAGCTACTTTTGCTAGGGGATATTCAACATTCTTCATAAAACCATGACAGAGAAGGCCATAAATGTCTTGTTTGGTTTGTCTTGATAACATTTGTGCCTTTTCCTTTTTAAGGTTGTCTATAAGAGACAGCCTATTATATATTAATTTACTTTCTTTTGGTAGATATGACTCAAATACGAAAACTAAATTTTCATCTCCTTGGCCAGAGTCTTCAACAGAAGATTGATATCGATAGGTTTGGACAGATGACTGTTCATACCGGCATCTAGGCAGTTTTCCTTATCTTCTTCAAAAGCGTTTGCCGTTAGGGCAATGATGGGAATGGTCTTAGAGTCTTTTCGATTGAGAGCTCTTATTCTTTTAGTTGCCTCAATTCCGTCCATATTGGGCATTCTGATATCCATTAAAATAGCATCGTAGTAACCAGGATTTGACTTAGTGAATAACTGCAAACCTATCTTTCCGTCTGTTGCAGTTTCTGTGATGATTCCTTTCTTAGAGAGAATCCTCACAAAAATCTCAGAATTGATGACGTTATCTTCACAGATGAGGACACGTTTGTTTTTTAGAAGCGGAATCTTTGAGGAATAAGACTGTTCCTTATGAATAGTCTTGCAGTTTTCTGAGGCGATAGGGAAACTTAATTTGACAGTAACAGTTGTACCGACATTGATTTCACTCTTTATATCAATTGAGCCCTTCATCAAGTCGATTAAACTCTTGGTTATAGAAAGACCTAAACCGGTTCCCACACCGGTGTCTGAGAACTTGTTTATCTCCTGGGAGAATTTGTCAAAAGCCTGATGGAGGAATTCATGACTCATTACAATGCCTTGATCAGCTATCTTTAACTGGAAGTGGGCTAAACCGTCAGAAGCTCTTTTCTCAGTCACGGAAAAAGTGATATGGGTATCAGGATTTGAATACTTGATGGAATTAGAAATGAGATTGGAGATGATTTTACGTAAGCGGAGACGGTCTAATTTCACAAAGCGATGAGATATGTCAGTGAAATCAGTACGAATTTCGATATCTTTGACATCTCCCAGAGGCTTCAATGAGGAAACTGACTCATTCAGGAAAGACAAAATATCGGTATTTTCAGGGTTTAAACAAATTTTATTGCTCTCGATTTTCGAGATGTCGAGAATGTCATTGATCAATCCTAAAAGATAGTTTCCGGATGTCTTGATGTTATTGATTTCCTGTTTCATCGAGTCAAGGTCATTGTCGTCATCAAGAGCTAAGTCGGCAAAACCTAAAACAGCATTCAAAGGAGTTCTTAAATCGTGACTCATCTTTGAAAGAAATTCTGTTTTGGCCTGATTGGCTTTTTCGGCTACGGATAAGGCCTTCTGAAGCCTCTCCTTTTGAAGCAGCTGCTCTTTGAAGACATTAGTTATATCGCTGATTGTCATGAAAATAGTCAGCTGGTGAAGATCGACGTAGGAAAACTCCAAGCGTCGATAGGATTCCTTTTTGTTTTTCATCAGATGAATGGTGTAGACGAAGGAGGGATTTTTTGTAAGTTCGTTTACGATATTGGAATAGTTTATCTTCTCCAGGTATTCCTGATGTTCCTTTGGAGTCGCGGCTGTCTTAATGACTTCTTTGAGGAAGGGGTTGACCAAGACAGCTTTCTTTCTCAGAATAGAAGTACTGATCGAAGCTTTTTTGCTACCCTGTATCTTCTTGCTTTTGCAATTGATGAAACCGATGAAGTTATATTTTGAATAACTGATTTTAGAAACTGCTTTAGAGACGATGTAGCTATTGGTGATATTGTAAGTGTAATAATATCCTTCGATGTCTTTGGTTATCTCATTGCGGAAAACAATGACAGATGTCTTCATGGCCAGTGTTTTGTTTTTGATTTTCTTGATATAGGATACGGAAAAATCCTTTTTGCCCTTATGGAAATTGGCAAGGATAAAATCAGTGTCCAATATCTTATATAGGTCTTCTTTGTCTTTTGATGAGAATACACCCCTCATCCATTCCTTCTTCAGCGGAGAATTCAAAGAAGGAAGCTTTCCTTCCGCTATATCTGTACCAAGAACTATAAATTGAATAAGAGCATCTTTAGTGAAATTGCTGTGAGCTTTGGCGATGACCTGATCAGAAGCCAGACTTTTATGGACTATTACTTTTTCAAACTGAGTGGTGGCCTTTCTCTCTTCGGTGACGTTGATAGTCCAGCCAATGGCTTTAGTCGGCTTTTCTTTGTCTTTGGTTGGGATTGTGACCAGATGGAGACGAAAATATTGGTTGTCTCTTTTTTCATCAGGAATCCAATATTCGCATTCAGCTTTTTTAGCCCCTTTGTTGATTCTCGAGAATACCTCAGAAATTCTTTGGATTGAGGCTTTTGGCAGTTCTTTGTAATTAATCAGAGATTCTGGAAGCTTGAAAAAAACTGTTGCTTTCGGTTTGCTGTTATTGAAAGTTCCTTCAAAAACCAGAGAGCGATTGACGATATCGTATTCCCAGGTCTGGAAGTTTGAATTACTGAGGACGATAGAGGATTTAAGATCTTTTTCAATCATTGAAATCTTCTGATCGATATTTCTCAGGGAACAGAAGGCGTAGATAGGTTCTTTTTTGAAATAGACATTGTTGTATTTGAATTCAAAATAGGTTTTCTGACCGTTTCTTCTTAAGAAAGTCAGCTGCTTGCATCCATTGCGATGCTTTCTCATCTTGTTGATTTCAGCCTGGATATCTGCTGTTATCGTAAAATCAATATCAGAGTCTTTGATCTTATCCAATAAATCAGAACTGGGGTTGGTCGCTAATTTATTGATACCGTCTTTTAAATAATCGATTCGAAAATAAGCCATGTCAGCCTGTTTGATAGCGGCTTCCATGTTTTGTTTCTGCTCCGATAATATCTTGTTGATGTCTTCCAGATTTTCCTTCTGGTTTTCTAAATCGCTGATGTCATTTAAAATATCAGCCCTGGCTTCTTTTCCATTCCATATAATTGGCTTAGAAAAGACTCGATAGGTTTTGCCTTTGTTTTTTACGATGAAATTCTTCGCTTTTCTTTCATAGGTTGATAGTGGGCAGTCTTTGCAGGGAGAATCGTTTCCCATCATGGCCTTATAACAGACTTTGCCGTTGATATCTTCTTCCTTCAGACCTAGATATTCTCTTAAGGATCGATTGGTAAAGAAGATTTCTCC
>DHDT01000067.1:47765-54940 GCA_002399505.1 Caryophanales bacterium UBA4869
GGATTGGTAAAGAAGATTTCTCCTGTCTTTCCATCGACGATGTTCAGCATGTTTTTAGTAGAATCAAAGATAGTCTGATAAGCTTTTTCGTTTTCGGAGACTGTGCTATAGACAGCGTGAATCAAAGGGCGCCCTTTTTCATCAAAGCCGACTCTGGAACCTCTGGTGTTGATCCAGAGCAGGGATTTGTTTTTTGCTGATTCCAGACGATAGGATATATTGAAGGGAATGCCTTCTTCAGCACATTTTTCAAAGGCGGATTTCATATAATCGACATCAGGTTTGTAGACGTTAATCTTGGAGTTTGAAGAATTGAAAAGCTCAGATTCACCATACTTATTGTTTTTTTTCAGATTAGAGGAAATATCGACGACATGAAAACTTTTGTTTTTTTCGTCGTAATAATAGGTGGCGACACCGCCTCGAATCGAAGAAATGGTGTTTTTCAGAGACTGTTCCTGAATCATCTCCTCGGTGGCATCTCTTAAAAAACAGATGTAGTATTCCAATCCGTTTTCATCTTTGTAAGTATGGAAATTATCGTCGACAAAAATAAACTTTCCGCTTTTGGTCTTGATTCGATATCGGAGATTGAACCAATCCTGGTATTGCTGCTTGTCAGCCAATTCTCGGTCTATCATCTTCAAGTCATCTTTTTGGATGACATTGTTATATTCATCATCGATGTCTTTTCGGAAAGAACTGACAGAAGAATAACCTAAGAGGTTCAGAAAAGATCGGTTGCAGTAGACGACGTGAAGATTTTTATCCATTCTTGTGGAAACTAAAGCGCCTGGAATGAGGTCTCCATAGATTTCCAAAAATCGTTCAAGATTGGGTTTCCCATGCTTTTCCATTAAGTAATTTTTATCTCTTTATTAATTGTACCATTAATTAATAGACAAAAGTATAAATGAAGAAGAAACCGAATTATTAAAAACTAGTCTAGAAGGTTATTCATCACCCTTGGTGATTTCGTTTTCTAAAAGCCGTCCCTCATTCTTTCTCTTCTTTTTGCTTTCCTTATGGAAGAGATTGGAATTCATATTGTGGGAAGTAAAGATGATGAAGAGAATTGCCGAAAGAGCAATCCAACATAACAAAGCCAAGGCCATCCAGCCGGCTGTCAATTCGATTCCAGTTCCGAAGAAGGAGACGTTGAGTGAGAAATTTTCACCTAAGGCAGTAAGGATGGTATTGATTGTATCACTCGATATTCCAGAGCTTAACATGTAATCACTAAGATGGATGAACTGATTCTCCAAGAAGAGATTTCTCAGTATTCCCGCACTATAGGTTCCCGGGAACAGAGAGCAGAGGATGTCAGAACCTTTAGGAAGCATTTTGACTGGCATATAGGCACCGATGAGGAAACCGATACCGGCACTGATGATTGCCATGATGCTGTTGAAGACAGAACCGGCACTGATGAAGGAGGCGATCAGAAGAGTGATCAACGAGGCCGAAAGAATTGAAGCGATCAGGGTTAATAGCACTAACAGAACATTAGTGAAAGACAGGTAGAAAGCGGCTACGGCATTTAAATAGACAAGGCAGATGGCCAGAATGACAAAACAGATGATGAAAGTGACGATGATATTGAATAAAAGATAACTTAATACGATGGCGTGTTTGGAAATAGGGGAAGCGGCAAAATCACGATTGACACCGGTTTCCCTGTCACTGATAACAATATAGCAGGTGTTTAGAGAAACGGTTATGCAGGAAACAGCGAGAATGCCTGAGAGCATCCAGCCATCAACTAAGCCATGTGCCTGAGTATAGATATCAGCATATTTTTCCTGAGCAATACCAAATTCAGCTAATACGGAATCAACTGAACTGAATTCGAGAGAACGAAGGAAAAGTATATAGATTATCAAGGTGATCAGCGGTACGAGCAAGGAGAAAAAGAAAGTCATCTTGTTCTTGAAGAACACTTCCAAGTGTCTTCCAGTCAGCGCCCAGAGAACTTTGTGCTGTCCGTTAAGGTGTTCTTGTTTCTTTTTAGGCTTGTTTTTCATTGGCATTGACCTTCTTTGGATTCTGGTGTTCAGTCAGATTGAGGAAAACATCGTCCATGCTTCCCTTCTTTACTTCAAAATCACCTATCAGACTTCGGTTGTCTTCAATAAGTTTTTTGGCTTCTTCGCTATTTTTTACGATGATGTTATAAGAGGATGAATCTTCGCTATAGCTAAACTTGAAGCCTTTGAAAGCTTCATCGAAGACAGGATTCTTTTTGGCATAGACAATCACGTAATCGTGGGAATAGAGGTTCTTCAATTCTGTCGGAGTACCTTCCGCGATGATATGGCCGTGATCCATGATGACGACATTAGTTGCTCTTTCGGCTTCTTCAAGATAATGAGTAGTCAAGAAAACCGTCATATTGGTTTCGGTTCTCAGTTTGTCGATCATATGCCAGACATCAAGCCTGGTTTTAGGATCTAAACCGGTAGTAGGTTCATCCAAAATCAGAAGTTTTGGTTTGTGGATCATGCTTCTTGCAATATCGACCCTTCTTCTCTGACCGCCGGATAGTTTCTTAACAGGCTGTTTGAGGATAGGAGTGAGATTGAGGAGTAAAGAGAGTTCTTTGAGTCTTTTTATTCTGTCTTTTCGGCTCAGGCCATAGAATTTGGCTCTGGTGAGTATATTCTCCTCGACTGTCAAAACATCATCGAGGACGGAATTTTGGAAGACGATTCCGATTTCCTTCTTGATGGCGTTAGTCTCCTCATCGAGATTATGTCCGTCGATAATCACCAGACCCGAGTCTTTTTCGAGAATAGAGGCGATGATGTTGATGGTTGTTGATTTTCCGGCGCCGTTTTCGCCTAAGAAGGAGAAAAGCGAGCCTCTCTCGACATCAAAGGAAATATCGTCGACCGCTTTGAGGGTCTCATAAGATTTTCTCAGATGTCTTATCTGAACGATGTTCTTCTCGTTTCGTTCCTGATGGTTCTTTCTCTTCTGTTCTTCAAAGGCGTTCTTGGCTTTGAGAAAGATTTCGAAATCTTCATCAAAAGTATGGATTTTCAGCTTTTTGTGGACATCATCTATCTGCCATTGTTTGATGTTGTAGACATGGAAGAAAGGCTTCCATTTGATGCCTTTGCAGAAATGTTTGATGACAGTGTTTTCGTGGACATCTCTCTGTTCATTGAAACGGAATTCATCAGGAAAGAAGATACGATGTTGGACTAATTTGTTCAAGACGGCCTGATCACCGAAATACAGTTTCTTTTCAGTGAGCATCTTCATGCCGTTTTCAAAAAGCTTTGTCTTTCTTATTTCATCCATATTGATAAGAAGGACACCGGCATTGAAATAATCAGCCTTGAGCCAAAATTTGCCTAAGTAATCGTGACAGACACCTAATTCCTGTCCGGTCAAATCGATATCATATAATTCTTTGATATCCCCGCATACCATAGTGTCGGCATCAAGATAGATGATCTTGCCTTGGAAGATATCAAAATCAGGTATCAGCATTCTCAATAAAGTATAGGGAGAATAAGAACTGCCTTCGTTTTTGTTTTCACTGAATCTTCGTTTATAGACTTCAGTGCAGTCGAGAATCTCAAACTTGTTGTTAGGATTGAATTCTCTGACAGTAGCATCGATGATATCAGCCTTCTTCTGACTAAGAGAATAATAATCGGGATTGATATCAGTGAAATCCATAGTCAGCATATAAAAATTAAGATCTTCTTTGGTTCTTCTGGCCATAGAAACAGCACTGAGGAATACCCCAGCACCCATCCTATCATTACCGGCATATACTATTTTTATCATTTTACTATATTACTGATTTTAGCTAATTAGCCCCTATCTTTCAATGAAAAGAAGAGATAGTTTATGGAAGGCAGGTTACCAGACTTAGAGAATAATCAAATAATTCCTTATATATTGAAAATATACAAGAACAGACGATGATTATTCTAATAAATATGATGTGATTAAGATAGTTGAAATAATTAAAGAAATATTCAGTTTTCGCTTTTCCTTACCAGGTCTGCAAAAAAAAGAAGAAAAAATAAAAACATTAAGTTCTGTTCTATGAATAAGAAAGAAAACTATCTTTCAGACGACATATACTTGTTGGCGATGAAAGCAGAAAGGCGACAGATGCTTTTTCCGAAGAAACCAGGGAAGAAGAGGAAGAACACATATGATCTCTTTGTGATTCCGTTATAAATCTTCTTGTTTTGCTTTTTTAAGTTTGCTTTAAAATCTTTGAATCCCTTCTTAGCCTCTTTCGTTGTATTCAAGCGAGTCCAGATAGCAGCATTTGCAAACATGAAGACCAGGTTATGCTTTAGGACCTTCTTCAGCTTTGGGCTTTTTTCTTCAAAGGAATTATCGGAGGCTAAATCAAAACAATAAGATGCTACTTTGAGCAGGTCATTGTATTTTCTCAACATCGTCTTTGTTTCCATACTCTGTCCTTCACGGCCGATGAAATATTGGTAAAGGGAAACAGGAACATAAGAAATGGTCTTTGATCTTGAGAGACAGACGAAAACATAGCAGTTATCGTCATAGCTGATATGAGTAGGAATATCAACTTCTTCTTTCTTTAAGATTTCAGTCTTGACAGTCAAAGCGTGAATAGTGATATTTTCCCCTACTTTGAAGTCAGGAACCTGAGACCAGTCTTTTGACAGGCTCTTTTTGAAAAGCCTTGAAAAGACTTCTGTCTTTCCCGTTTCGCCATTATGTCCATGAACATAAGTATAAGGAGAAAGAACGATGTCAGAACCATTGTCTTTGGCATTCCTAATATAATCGAGAAGGGCCTTAAGGCCTTTGGAATCAAACCAGTCGTCACTGTCCAAAACCTTGAAATAAGAACCAGTGGCTTGAATGATTCCGTTGTTGATTCCTGCTCCATGGCCGCCATTTTCCTGGTGGATGGCTTTGACACAGGTGGGGTATTTTGATTGGTATTCGTCCGCGATGATACCAGTGTCATCTTTCGAGCCATCGTCGATGATCAATACTTCCACATCATCTTTGAAGGGAAGAAGAGAATCGACTGCATAATGAAGAAAAGGAGCACTGTTGTAACTTGGTATACAGACAGATAATAATGTTTTTTTCATAAGCTGATTTTATCATAGCCATAGATTTTGTGAAACATAAACATACAAATGCGTGCTAGGTGTTTAAGAAAAGAACATGTTTTATGATTACTGGATTACATAAAAGCGGTCATGATCTTAAGTAAACCCATTTATACTCAGATGAAAAATAGAAAAGAAGACATAATTCCCTTGGAACATGTATTCTAATATGCCACCAAAGACTTAATTGTTTTTTAGAAAAGAACCGCCTCTTTCTATACTAAAAAAAACTAATTCAGTATGTTTTATAGTGCTATAATAACGACGATTAACAGGGGTTTGAAAAATGAAAAAAATAACAGGATTGTTTCTAGTATGTGGGTTGGCTTTTGCTTTAACTGGCTGTGGAGAGAAAACTTCTTCCGGTGTTTCTTCAAACGAAGTTTTAAATAAAACCATCAGTATTACTCAAAACGAACATTTTACGATGACAAGCGATAAAAGCAACGCTTCCATCGACGAAAAAGTAACTGTCAGTATCTCCAATATCGACGTAGACTATGAAGTCACCGGTGTTTTCTACAATGACATAGCCTGTCAGGAAGAAGGTGACGATTATACTTTCCTGATGCCAGCCAAAGATGTTGTCATCACCGCTACTTCAAGTGAGATAAAGCCTGTTTTATCAACAAAATATGCCGCTATCTCTTCTCATAGCTCACTGACTCAGGTCAAAGATCAGGGTACTGTCTATCTCAATATTGATTTTGCTTTCCATTACATGACCATCTTGAAATCCAATGTTGTCTCTAGCAATTCTTCTGTCATACCGGATACGGCCATCAGTATTGAGAATACTTTTTCCAGTCAGTCAAATATCATCAATGGCGTCAAACTTAAAATTGATACTTATAATGTCACTAAGGGAAAGACCTGGATTACCGCGACTTTCGCCAATGGAAATGTCTCTTCGGAGAAAACAGAACTTGTATTCCCTATTACTATCACTGACAGTCTGACTCTTGATACTTATGATGAGAACCTGAAATTCAATGTCAGCGGAATAACTAATCCCCCATCCAAATATCAGGTCAGCTTAAGCGATGCTGACCATGTCGAAGGATCAACTAATCCTGAGTCTGTTCCTTTCAGTGACCTTACTTCAACTTCTTCTGTTATCAGCGTCGATTTCAAATATGTGGTCGGTCATCGTTATTATGTCAATCTCTATTACGTCGATGATGGAAACTATATCTATTATTCTTTCGCGGAAACTGTCGGCACTGGTTCGACAGCGACAGGCTTTGATCAATATAAAAGCTATTTCCTTTCTTTTGTGAACCCTAATTCTTCTTTGACTCTTAGAGCTTATCTTTCCGATAACTGATGTTATTCCTTCCTAAGCGTTTGAGCACATTATTTTAATCCTTGTCCTATAATAACGTCGGAGGAAGAAAAATATGGAATTTCAAAAATTAATCAAGCAGAGACGTTCCGTCTATGCCCTAGACAATAAAAGCCCGGTAAGTGATGAGAAGATAGTAGAAGCTGTTAAGAATGTCATCCTGAATGCTCCGACAGCCTTTGATACTCAGGCTACTCATGTAGTTATCGCCTTAGGCGATAAGCATCGTCTGGTCTGGGATATCACCAAGAATACATTGAAGAAGATTTTGCCTGAAGAAAGATACGTAAAGACGGAGAAGAAACTGGATGTCTTCCAAGCCGGTTATGGCACAGTTCTGGTTTATAAGGACCTGAATAAGATCGAAGAACTGAAGAAAGGGTTCCCGGCTTTCGCCAACAGACAGGATGACTGGGGTGAACAGAACATCGGTATCTTGGTCTACGGACTCTGGCTGGCTTTGACAGAATTAGGATTAGGTGTCAATATTCAGCATTATGATCCTCTTATCGACGAAGAAATCAAAAAGAACTTCCCCGTAAAGGAAGGCTGGAAACTTGAAACTGAGGTTGTCTTTGGTGCTATCCAGGCCAATCCCGGGGAAAAGAAACAGACAAACATCGATGAAAGAGTAGCTGTCAGCTTATAACTGATTAATTCAAGAAAAAGACCGGATATCAAGTCCGGTCTTTTTTGTT
>DHDT01000067.1:55032-61214 GCA_002399505.1 Caryophanales bacterium UBA4869
AATCACTTACTATTCTATATTACCAACTTTTTCACAGAGTAAAAAGAAGTCGTCAGATTCTCACTTATTGAAATTGCCTTTATCGGTATTTAAATCGATGATTTGTTTGTTCTTTGTCGGCGTCACGAAGTCTCTCATGATGACATTCACCAGGGAGAAATCATCGGAAGAAGGAAGATTGTTAATATATTCAGACATATTGGAATCGTGAGATTTTTCTCTTGAAAAAGGACCGAAGATTACCTTTCCATCGGTCAGCTGACCTTGAAGGACAAAGATGCCTTTGAAATTTTCTTCAGAGATTTTGTTTTTGATGTTTTCAAAGTAATAAGGCAGACCGGTTTTGATATATTCTTCTGAACTTGATATGTTATAGGAAGAGATATAGCAGGAATTCAATGACTTTCCTTTGTTTGTGCATCCATCGTTGTTTCTGGCAAAGATAAAATCATTTGAAGAAAGAGAAGAATTATCTCCGAAGAACACCAGGCATTTTCCTCTTACGTCTTTCATTTTCAAAGAAGAGACATACTCTAAGTCATTTAACTCTGTGGTATTAGTGACCAGTAGATTTTCTTTGTTGAAATTGAGGTCCAGATAGTCTTTGACATCTTCTTGGGCATCACCCTTGAAATGCTGGAAATCAAGAAGCAGGGTCTCAGTCGGATAGTCTTTGATGAAATCTTTGATGTCCTTCATATTAGCAGCCAAGGTAGTTCCGTTTAAGATACCGTGATACATGACAAATTCATCTTGGCTTTTCTTGTTTATTCTCAAATCAAGATATCTTGAACCGGTATACAACTGTTCCTTGATAGAGTAACTTTGTGTGCAGCCTAACCAATTCATTCCATAAGTGCCGGAATCATGACTTCCCGGTATCACGATATCTTCTAGTTTTTTCTCATCGCTGATATCTTTCATCCAGTCCTTATAGACAGCGCCTTTTTCATCGAACTTATCAAAACAGGTGCCATTAAGAAAAACTCCTAAGGCAAAACAGCCGATCAATCCGACTACTGATATAGTGGATATCAGAACAATTTTCAGATGTTTCTTCATTTATTAGAGTATAACACAAGAAAACTTATTAAACGATTGGCTATTCTTTGAGGTTATTTCTTTTTCTGTTCTTTTCCCTTGGCCGGTATTCCATATCTGGCCAATATCCTCTTCTTGTCGGTGCTGGAAAGTTCGAAAGGCTCAAAGCCATCGCCGTTGATGGCCTTGGCTTTAGTCGTACTGACAAAGGCATCGGAGTCGATGGAAGCGATAAAGTTCTTCAGCTCGGTTTCCTGTTTCTTGTAGATGACGACTCTGATCATCTTCTGATTGGCTCCGCTGAATCCGCCTACTGTATCCATTATGGTCGTGGCGTGTCCAAGTTGGTTCTGAATGAAGTCTTGGATGATATCGGATCGATCCGATATTATATCGGCTATCAGATAGGAGTTGGCCTTGATGTAGATAGCATGGATTGCAAAGGCACAGACGACAGCTGAGATGATTCCGACTAAGGCAAGTTCCCATTGCCTCATGCAGAAAAGGCCGATCAGTATGAGACTGGTATCCATCAATAAACCGGAGAAATCCTGTTTCATCGTTCCATATTTGGCGATGATGAAACTGATGACATCAAAGCCGCCGGTGGAGCCATCGCCAAGATAGGCTAAGGCTACTCCGACACCTGAAAGGAAACCGCCGAAAATAGCTGAAATCAAAAGAAAAGCCAAATTCAAAGTCCCGTCTGGATCTGTGTTATTGACATAGACCTGTGAAAAGCCGATTACATCGATCAGATTGGTTCTGAGAAGCAGGGAATAAAAGGCCGGAAATGCCAAAGATCCTAAGAGAGTATGGAAAGAAAATTTCTTTCCTAAAAGGAAGAGACCTAATAACCAGAGGATAATCTGGGTTATGGCTACAAAGATATCGGAGACGTCAAATCCCCAGAGCGGTTCCAGATAATAGTTGATGATGATACCTAAAGAGTCAACGCCGCCATTGACGATGTTGCTGGGAATGATGAAGATAACGTCAGCGACAGCCAAAATGAAACATCCTGCCAATACCAGGAAAATATTCCGCATTTCATTAAAAATTCGGTCTTTCTTTTCTGAATTCATAGACGGCACCCCCATAAAAGAACGCAGCAGGCTGTGTTTCTTTTGATTTCATATTGATATTCAAAAACTTCTTACTTAACAATTGTATATTAATAAAGGGAAATTAGCAAATGAAAAGCACTTCCACAACGATTATTGAATGACAAAACTAACTCTTTAAACAAGGATTTAAATATCTTCCAGTTTACTGAAGCCGTTTCTTTTCATCAGTTTAGACAGTTTTTTTGGCATATTGACGGTTCTGATAAAATAGATGAAGTAACCGATAGCCCAGGCAAAGATCAATATTTCGGATAAAATAATGAATAAGATTTTTAAATACATAGGTGTGTTTTTCCAGAAACCTTTTTCACGTTTGATGGTTCCTGATAGCGTTTTGCCTTCTTTGACTGAGTAGTGATAGACATAGTTTCCGTAAATCCGGCTTTTGCATAAAACCAATGTATTTTCTTCTTCTAGTTTGATCTTTGTATTTATAGTGTGATCAGTAAGGACAAACGAATTCTTTTCTCTTCCTATGACACTGGTTACCGGTGCGAAATATATATTGATTGATAAAAGGACGGTGACTATTCCAATTCCAATACCAGACAGGTAATTTGGATCCCCGCCTCCTCCCTGAGTAAAAGAAAGAATAGCGACCTGTGTTGTCAACATGGCAGTCAAAGAAGACACAAAGCCGATTATCTTGATGTCGTGATAGAAATGGTCTTTCTTTTTTGTTTTGAAAAGACCCGATATCGCCAATCCTAATTCTATGAAGGATATCAAGGCGAGACTGATTGCCTTCCATTTAGAATAATCTTTAGACGGAAGAGAAAAGGAAAGACTGACTGCCATATATATAATGTATAGAAGACCGGCCAGAAAAAGAAAAACAGAAACCAGGGTATTTCTTTTCCTGAAATCCCTGTTGTCTTTCTTTATTCCTATTAGGCATTCTAGTTTTGCCAGGCAGAGAATCACCGTGAATGAACCGACTACACATAATATATAATCAGAGAAGATTCCGATGATGATCTTACCAATGGCTATGAGAAGACTGATTGACATCGTAAAGGACGTTGTCAGGACCATCTTCTCTTCATAACTCATCATTTGATATTTCTTTATCAGTTTTTTCATATTTTCAGAACATTTCATTTTCCCACGGTCTTTAAGTATTGGCAATCTGTCAAAGACCATATGAGACAGAAAGGATAAATCTGTTTCAGCTTCTAAAAGTAAGCAGTTTCTCTGATCACTTATTGAAATACCAAAAATCTATATTTTATGGATTGATTATTAAATATGCCTTCCAGTTATTTTCGGAACATATATAGAAAAAATACATCTATGAAGAACAAATCTGTTAAAATCGGGGTATAGAATTTCTAGGGGTATGGAACATAAATCTTTATTTGTTGGCTCATTGAAATCTATCAACATTTTTTTCTTAAGAGAAAAGAAACCAAGGGGTAAAATATGTCGAAGAAATTATTGATCAGTCTGACTTGTATGTTACTGCTTTCCAGTTGTGCAAAACCTCTTTCTTCCTCTTCGATAGATTCAAAAGATGATTCTTCTTCAGTATCTTCTTCAGTATCTTCTTCGAGTGTTCACGAACACGAATATACTCAAAAGGAGAAAGTTGATCCTACCGAAGACAGTGACGGTTACATTCTTTACTCCTGTACCTGTGGAGAAGAAAAAAGGGAAGTCATTCCGGCGTTAAGTGAAGAAAACGGATACGAAATAACAAAAGTATTTCCGACTATAGAGAAAGACGGCTATTTTGAATATGCTCATCCGACTTATGGAACCTATCGGATTGAGAAATCCCTCTATAGTACTTTTAGTACATTTCAAACCAATATAGAAGAAAAGCTGGCGGATGAAAACAAACCATTTAATCAAGGTGGATTTGGAAGTCATTATGAAACAGCCGACCCTGAAGAGTATACCTTCAGCAAGAATCAAAGCGAGAACAAATATACTTATGGCAATTATAGTAATCTCACTCTTCAGTTCAGCAGTGTGAAATTCATTTCTGATAAAAACGCCTTTGAGTTTAGCTTTGACTATAATGGCGAAGCTATAACTTACTATTACCGTCTATATACTGATAATTCAGCCGCTTTTTACAATTCTAACAATGGAAATGTAATCCAAGGATTCGATGAGACCGGCAAAACCATATTGACTTCTCTGAAGGCAGGTACTTATACATCAAAGACAGAATTCACGAACACGGAAGACCAATATGTTTTAAATGATGAAGTTTCTATCATTATCAACGATGATCTGAAAACCGGAAAAGTTAATGATAAGTATTTGATGACCTCAACTATGAGTTTTGCTATCACCATCAACTACGTTTCTGATTCTACTATCAGCCTCTGGTTCCAAGAATCAGGGGTTACAGATTACAAGACGATGATTAATTTGTATTTGGACTATAGGAAATACTCCTACGTTGCACTCAATTATGAATCGGAGACACTTGATAGAATCCGTGAATTAGGAACAATCACACTGCTTGATGATAAAACCAGCAAGAAATCTCTTCTTTTCAGACTGCAAGACAAAAATGCCGTTGTGACTTATATCTCTGGTGAGGAAACTCAGGAAAAGCTGTTGCCTTTATCCTATGTGAAAACTCAGTCCTCGATTACTATTGGAGAGACTACTATCAGGAATGACTATCTGCTTTTAGGTATGGAGGTCAATGGTGAAGTGGAAAGTGTCATCAATCTTTCTTTCTCCACTCCCGAAAACGGCACGATGGCTTTTGTCCCCAAGGATAATTTCTACGATGTCCAGTATTTTGGTTTTCATCAGGCGTTAGAGCTGAAGTATTCTGATTATGTTTATTCAATCGATGACAAAAATAATTTCACTATGGTGGAAAAAGACAAATACCATTACAAGGGAACTTACGTCATCAATTATTTTGGAATTAAAGACGGGAACTTCTATGTCCGATATAATTTCACCTTCACCGATGATGTCTACCCCTGCTATGTTGTTAACGATGGCTCTGTTTCCACTTTATATGATTATACCGGTCCTATCTACTTCTATTATTTCACGACTGGAGAGGTAAAGAGATTAGGCGGGTATTCACAAAAACATGTCCACAAATATGCACAGCAAATAGTCAGTGCCGAAACTTTGAGAAATGCAGCAACAAAGACTGAGGCGGCTACCTATTACTATACCTGCAGCTGCGGAGAAATATCCACCACTGAATTCTTCTCCTACGGTGATCCTTTAGAATAAGGACAACGCCTAATATTCAATTTAGTTTTTTCGTTTCTAATCGAGTGATAAAAGTCGTCTTTGATGATAATAGTTTTTGTATAAAGTAAGAATTGGTTTTATTATTAATCGACGATTTATTGTGCAAAATCGGCATCTGTCTTATTAATACTAATAAGTTTTTTCTGTGCTCAGGTTTTATCCGCGGGTGTTGATAAAGAATATAAAAAGCAGGCTGGTGTTATCCAGCCTGCTTATCAATCTAGAGTGAAGAGACTACTTAACTTCTTTTTCTTTCTTCTTGATGTTCTTCTTGTAGAAGGCAAAGCCTAAGAAGATAAGTCCGGAAACTGCAATGGCAGCAAAGACTGAGTCAGCAGCGATAAGTCCCTTCTGCCAGGGAGTCATAACCTTTCTGATTTCCGTAGTTGATGAAAGGCCGTTCATGGCATTGGAGTGGACGGTGGTGTAGAGGATACGCTTAGCTGATTCACGCATGGCATTGGCTAATTCACCATAACCTGTCTTATAAGGATCAAACTGCTTGGCGGCAGAGATAGAACCGTCGACTAAGTCGTTTCCGCAGAGGACCGCAGTCGGCATAGTGACCATACCCATGTAGAAGGTGAGGGAGTACATAGTCTTGAGGATATACATATCAGTGACGGCAAAGCCATCAAATCCTTCTTCTCCTCTGAGCCAGTCATTCATCAAAGGAGACAAGGTGGCGGCATTTCTGGTTCCGACACGGTTATAGGAAGTCATCATGGCATGAGCATCACCCTCTTCGATGGCAATCTGGAAGGCCTTGAGATA
>DHDT01000067.1:61335-64126 GCA_002399505.1 Caryophanales bacterium UBA4869
CTTGAGATAGATTTCACGGAAGGACTGTTCATTCAGCCAAGTTGAGAGACCATAACGGTTAGTCTCCTGATCATTGAGGACAAAGTGCTTGATGTAGACGTAGGCGCCTTTAGACTGAATGGCCTTAGACTGAATAGCAGCAGTCTTACCAGTCAGGAAACCGTCTTCGGAATAATATTCGCTGTTACGGGAAGAATACTGAGAACGATGGATGTTCATACCAGGACCATAAAGACCTGAATATCCGGCCCAGAGGCAGTTTTCTCCAAAATTCTCGCCGACTTTGGTCATGAGTTCTTCATCATAGGAACAGCTGAGAAGACCCATGGAGGGGAAGGTGGAAGAACGGGCAGTTTCACTCTCGCCGTTTTTGAAGGCCAGACCATTTGTTCCGGAAGCAAAAGTCTCAGTGACGCCGCAGGGACCATTGTGATCCTTGGTGGCGGGTTTGTTGATGGAAGTAAGGCCGGCTGTCATTCTCATACCTTCGGAAAGAAGACTGACGGTGTCGTCCCAAGTGAGCTGATCCATGAAGGTGTTCCAGATATCCGCATCATAGGGAATGTCTTCTCCGCTTTCATCTTTCATCATGTCGACTAAATTGAGGTTGGAGTCAGCACCATAGGTAGGATACTTGACTTCATCGGTTTTCAAAGTGGAACCATCCCAGCCGGCTCTCATTTCCGCCAGAAGTTTTGCAGTCAGATAAACCTTGGTGTAGTTGGGATTGTCATTGAGAGGATCTAAGACGACTGTTCCGTCCCAGTTGCTGCGGCTGACATATTTGCAGCCATGGCTCTTAGTTTCCTCGTTCTTGTTGAGATCGGCAAAGTCAAAGAGGTTGGTGATTTCCTGTCCTGTCTCCTTAGAAGTCGAATACTTCTTTGTGTCAAGAGCAGACTGAGTGAGTGCAACTTTGGCTAAGTCCTTATTTCCTTCGGCATCCATGCGGTTTGAAGACGAACTTATAGTCACACCCTTATTGGCCAGGATGTTGTTGACGGCTTCATGAGCTCCGTTTCCGATTGAAAGATAGTATTTTCCAGGAGTCAGAACATAGGTGTTTGCCTTGTTTGCGTCATAGGCGGCAAAGTCTCTTTCGGAGACTGTGACCTTGATGTTCTGGCTTTCTCCAGCCTTGAGGGATTTGGTTTTTCCAAAGCCGACAAGTTCGGCTGAGGCAGCCTGAACGTCATTTTTGATGTTGTATTCGCCATACGGTTTCTGCAGATAGACTTCGACGACGTCCTTTCCTTCGACTGAGCCGGTGTTCTTGACATCGACTGAGACGACGTAGTTATCGCCCTTCTTATTGACGGTGTAGTTAGAGTAGGTGAAGTCAGTGTAGGAAAGACCATAGCCGAAAGGATAGGCGACTGTCTTTGAATAATCATAAGAACCGGTATTTTCGGTTCCTAGGACATAGTCTTCATAACGGGTCTCAGTATAGTGATAACCGGAATAGATTCCTTCCTGGTAGACGACATAATGTCCTTCGTATCCGCCTACTCCCTCTGTCGCAGTATGAAGAGCAAGGCTTTCAGGATTTTCAAAGGAATAACCGGCCTGATTGGCTAAAACGGGGTTCTTGGAGTTATCGTACCAGAAAGTGTCATTGAGACGTCCGGAGGGATTGGCATTTCCGACTAAGAGATCTCCGACACCATTGAAACCGGTGGAGCCGACAGCCTTGATGTCAATAGCGGCATCAACGCCATATTCGTCATTCTGGAGGAAATCAAGTTCGGGAATGGCGGTGCAGTTGAGCAGGACGATGATCTTTTTGATGACACCGGCATCCTTTAAGGCTTTAAGTCCTTTGAGTACGTCTCTTTCATCATTAGATAAGGAGAGAGCATCACCTGTAGGGGTATCCGTGCATCCGCTTCTGTTCATATCCTTATTGCCTTCTCCAGAGACACGGACGACGTTGAAGATAGCAGCATCTCCGTAATTATCTAAGGAAGTGCCAGCCGCTGTTTTCACAGTTTCCCAAGGAGCTTCATTGATGGCAGTAAGTAACGGTCCAGGTGTCATCATGCCGTTTCTGGTGGTTTTATAAGTATCCTGATTGGCAGTATACCAATCCCAGAGAGTTGAGTTTACTTCCAGTCCGGCTTTTTCAAGGCCGCCCTTGAGATCGACTTCTCTTCCTGTCGTTGAGGAGGCGGCCATGGAGCCAGAGGCAGAGATTGTAGAACGGACGGAACCTATTCCTAAAGTAGACACCTTGCTTCCTTTAGCCAAAGGAAGAGCTTTGTTGTCGTTCTTGAGGAGAACGGCTCCTTCTCTTTCGATATCGGCAATGAGCTTATCAGTATCGGCGATGAGATTGTCGAGCTTAGTATACTTGGACTTGTAATATTGAGTGTTTTCAGTTCCACTACCGGTATCGATAGTCTCATAGGAGCTGGTTCCAAAGAAAGTATTGAGGGCATTGACGTTGGCATTGGCTATAGAGGTAGTCAGAAGAGAAAAAGCAAAGAGAGCAGAACCGGCAGTCGCCCAGGCCTTGTAAAGAGTGTATTTACTCATGGATAGTTTCCTCCTTGTTAGTATTGTTTTTCTTTGTCAGCGGAATAAAGATACTGGCGATAGAGATTCCGAATAGAAGAACCAGTACAATCACGGAAGAAATCCAGATGGCAGAGAAGCTTTCGATGTCGATACCTGTCATTACAGTTGAGACGTAGAGATAGGAATCATTGATCAGAAGAATAAGACTGATTCCTCCTAAGACGGAGTTGAGAGCAGGGGCGAAGCTTTCCTTTTTGAAATAAATAAGGATACA
>DHDT01000067.1:64225-72736 GCA_002399505.1 Caryophanales bacterium UBA4869
ATAAATAAGGATACAGTCTCCGATGACGATGAGAATGAGGCAGGCAAAGGAGACTCAAGATATGAAGCCTTCTCCTCCAAGACCGGAGAAAAAGATGATTAAAGCAACAAGCGATAAGACTAAACTGCCTAAAATGAAATAGAATCCGACTGACTTTTCTTTTAGGTAAGTACTGATTTTGGACATATGTTTTTTTTCCTTTCCTTATATGTTTTGAACTTAAGCTGAACAGAACTAAATTAGACGAGACTAATTAGTATCAGATTGAATCAGTCTTCTTTACTTGCCTCCCTATGATTTATATTTTTTATAATTGGTAGCGCTTTATCACAACCTTGAAGATTATATGAAGTTATCTTTGTAACTTGAATTGGAAATCTCACTAAATGGATTGCAAAAACCATTGTCATGGATTTTACTTCGAATAATCAAAATTAGTGTTTAATGAACTTTTCTCTTTTTAATAGAAATACAGAAAAGCAAGATTTTATTTGTCATCAGTTAGAAGTCAGGACTTATTATATTAATAGGATTAAGGGTTAAAAAATGATAAAGAGCTTTGACAATAGTTTTTATGCTTAAATCTATTGTTTTTTCTTTTTATCCTCTATATAACAATCCTGTATCAGGTTTTATTATCCTTCATAGGAGATTCTGGAATTAAGTAAAATCAGATTTTTTAAAGCCTCTTTTCTATAAGCCTAGAATTGATAAAAACTGTTTTGCATTGAGTTGATACTTATTTTTATGTATTTTCTGTTTTTGAAATCGTTTTATTACTCTTTTACCTTATAATAACTATCAGAGGTTTCAAGTATGGAAAACAACATCGAATTTGTCAAAGCAGAAAAAAAAGACATAGACGACATCATATCTTTCATAGAAGGGATTGCCATCTATGAAAAAATGGAAGACCAGATAACTTTAGACAAAGAAGATCTAAAGAACGAACTATTCAAAAAAGAAGCGGCTTATGTCTACTTCATTAAACTAGATTCAAAGAAAGTCGGATATATAGTTTATTTTTATAATTTCTCAACCTTTAAAGGACACCGAGGTTTATATGTAGAAGATATCTATATTCTCCCTGAATACCGACATCTGGGTTTAGGTAGAAAAGCCTTCAGTTTCTTAGCTCAGATTGCTCTTGATAACGGATGTGAAAGGATGGAGTGGGTCTGTTTGAATTGGAATGCCCCATCGATAAAGTTCTATAAATCGATGAATGCCAAAAGTATGGATGAATGGATTATTTTCAGACTTGTCAAGGATGATATCGAAAAACTGAAGGACAATAAGATCGAATAAGGAAACAGCAGTGTACTTCATTAACACTATGCTTGTTCTTTTCCAATATTGATCAGTTTGCAAAAAATCAGGAAAACTAATTGTGTTATAATTCCCTTGGTAAAATTAGGAAAGAGAGTGCTGACTTTTCATTATGATTAAAACTGCAATTGTCGAAGACGAGGACGAAGCTTTTGAAACGCTTAAGGGCTTTCTTTTAAAATTTGGAGAGGATAATAATTTTCTTTTCAGCATCACCCACTATAAGGAAGGTCTTTCTTTTTTAGACGAAAGCAAGAACTTTGATTTGATTTTCATGGATATTGAGATGCCTCATATGAATGGTATGGAAGTAGCTAAAAAATTACGTGAAAAAGACCGCAATGTCCCTTTGATCTTTATTACCAACTTGGTTCAGTATGCGATTCAAGGCTACCAAGTCGATGCTATCGACTATGTTTTGAAACCTATTCAATATGCACGTTTTGAATCTTTGATGATCAAAACAATGAAGATAGTCGGATCAAACAAAGATCAGGAAATCATTCTCAAGACCACCGGCGGAGCTAAAAAAGTTTCCTTGTCTTCAATTCTCTATGTCGAAATCAAAGACCACTTATTGATTTATTATCTCGATAATGAGGAAGAAGTAGAAGTCTGGGGAACTTTGGCTAACGCGAAAGCGTCCCTTCCCGATGATATGTTTTCCCGTTGCAGCAATTCCGTTATTATCAATATTCAGAAAGTGACATCGATTGACAAAGACAAAGCTTATCTGACTAACAGGAAGATTCCAATTTCTTTTTCCCGTAACAAACAGAAAGATGTCCTGAACAAGCTGAACGAAAAGAAAGTGTCTCTGTCTTGAACTATCTATATTTAGTCGCCTACTCATCATTGTTCTTTGTGGAGTTTTTAATTTCCTTCTTTTTGTCTGCAAAGGAATTAAAGAAAAGGAAACTGTTTCTCTTAAAGGCTTTTTTGTTTTTTGCCTTGAGTCTTTTAATCGTTCTCCTCTTACCTTATTTTTATTCTTTTGCTCCTGAAAACCAGCAATCATATTGGCTTTTAGTTACTGTCTTTCTTTTCTATATTCTGGATTCAGCTGCCATAGTCAGCTTATACGAGACAAGTATTGCCTATGCCTGTTTTTCGGAAAGTGCTTTGGGTTTGACTCACTTCCTGGCCAGACAGATAGGATCTTTGATCGTCATTTCCCTGAACAATGCTTTTTCAACCATTAACGAATATTACAATCTGCTGATCGAATTGTTGTCCTTTTGCATTGTCATAGCCTTCACTCAGAGATTCTTTATTTCCCGATATCAGGAAAAAATCGATAAGATTGGTCTAAAAGACCTGCTATTCTTCAGTATCTTCTTCTCAGTTGTCTCACTAGCGATGGAAGCCATAGAAATTTATATCCAGGCGACGACAACCTCCTATATCATGATGCTTATAATCTGCGAGGTCTTCTATGGACTGATGATGTTCCTGATTTGCTATTCCTTATTGAATCAGGGTGAGTCAGAAGATGAAATAGCCGTTATCAAACAAATCTGGGTAGAAGACCGAAAGCACTATGAGATTCAGAAAGAGAACATGGAAATGATCAACATCAAAGTTCATGATTTGAAACATCAGATTGAAGATATCAAGACAACTGGCATTGTGAATGAAAAAATCGTCAATCAGTTAGAGGAATCAGCCGATATCTATCAGTCCATTGTTCAAACTGGAAACGAAGTTCTGGATGTCATTCTCTCCTCCGTATCTCTTCGCTGTCAGAAAAACAAGATTGTCCTGACCTGTATGACAGATGGAAAAGCCATCGACTTTATGGATACTCAGGATATCTATTCTCTCTT
Organism: Caryophanales bacterium UBA4869; assembly: GCA_002399505.1. GTDB lineage: Bacteria > Bacillota_I > Bacilli_A > RFN20 > CAG-288 > Enterosoma. Next base: position 67,381 of record DHDT01000067.1, read on the forward strand.
TGGCAATATGCTTGACAATGCCCTTGATTATGAAAGCAAGATAACTGATCCGACTAAACGTTTTATATCTTTGACAATCAAGGCCATCGACAATAAGGTCTTCATTCACTGTGAAAATTTCTTTGCGGAAGAAAACAGCAATTCCTCCGATTTTCTCAAGACTGACAAGGCCGATAAGGAAAACCATGGCTTTGGAACTAGGTCTATGGGGAAGATCGTTGATAAATACAAGGGGACCATATATCTTTTCCTAGCGGATAAAATGTTTCAGGTTGACTGTGTTATTCCAATTAGCAGAGGCAAAAACAAATGAAAAAGAAATCATCGCGGTTTTATATTATCTTCTCTATCATCGGAACCATCATCGCTTTTGCAATCTGCCTTTCTATTGTCGGTGTTTCAATAATGCAGAAGATGTCACTGGCTGATTATCCGACTTATTCCTATCACGAATACATTGACCGCAGCGACACCAAGATTTTCAAAGAAGACTCTGGGGGTCAGATTTATGAGGCCGAATCGGCAAAACTCTCAGGCTCGGCGGAAGTGAAGGACAATATACACGCTTCTAACCAAGAGGTGGTCACCGAATTATTTACCGGTTCCTCCCTGACTTTGGAAGTGTCAGTTTCCTATTCTATGGAAGCGAAACTAGTGGTTGCGACATCATATGTTTCTCAGACTGGAAAGGCGATTGCCGCTTCAAACTTGATGACTTTGAACGTGAATTCAAACGAAGTGAAACTTCCTTTGAAAATCAATCCCTCCTTTGATGAATATGATTTCATGGAGAATACTCTGGCTTTGGTCAATCTCAGTGCCGGAAAAAACGAAATCAAGATAACAGCCTTATCTAACACTTATTCTATCGATTATCTTTTATTGGTTTCCTCAAAGGAAAAAACAACCAAGGAAACATCGATCGGCTATCAAAGCGGTGATTTTAAGAGCCGAGAGAAAAAACAAGTCTTTGAAGCTGAAAGACAGCAGAATATCCAAGGTGCTGTCATTGTCACTGATGACAAGGCCTCGACAAAATACTCTGTCTTCTTTACAAGCCCGGATGATTCTATTTCCTTTTATTTCTCAAGCGATGAGAAAACGACAAGCTCATTAGCTATCCAAGCCCGGAAAAAGAGCGAATCCAGTAATACGCCGGGTGTTGAAATCACTGTCAATGATGTGAAGATAAACAATCAGCCTTTTTCCTCGATGACGGATTCTTATAGCAGTCTTGACTTTGGGTATATTAATTTGATCAAGGGAAGCAACACTATTACTCTCAAAAACCTGGGCGGATTCTTCTATTTGGATTCTATTACTCTCAACAGCGACATCAACCTCTCATCGGTTATCTCCAATCAGAGGTTTGAAGCCGAGGATGCTATCTTAGTCAACGGCTGTTTGATCTCAGGCCCGAATCATGATATTGTCGGCTTTAACGGGCCAAGTACCTATGTCGACTTCACTCTCCATACTCTGGAAGCCTGTTATTCACGTTTGGCTATCAGGTTATCCTATGTCGGAGAAGAGCTTGATATTTCTCACGTCATCAGATTTACTCTGGACGACGAAGATTTAATTCCTTTAGCTTATAACCTGGTTCCGACAGATTATTACAATTTCTTCGATGTCTTAGTCAATAATATAGTCATCCAGGAAGGAAAGCACTCTTTGAAGGTAATCTCTGTCACTGGCAATTATGATTTGGATTGTCTTACTTTGTTCAATACCAGAATCGATGAAGCCACCACCACTTTGAAGATGGAAGGAGAAGACTTGATCCTTTTAGGAGACGAGGTCAGAAACTATAGCCGTAAAGCCTCAAACAGTCTATTCATCTCCAATTCCAGTTCCTATTCCTCAATTCTCTTATACGTGTATCTGAAAGAAAGCTATAGTTTGAAACTGACCATGGCCTTATCCTATCTGAATCTGGTTAAGACAAATTCAGTAAATCTCTTTGATATGACTCTCAACAATGTGACCATTAAAGAAGAAGGAGTGGAGATACTGACTTCCAACGCTGTCGATCAGTTCAAAGACGTCGCTTTTGGAGAAATTGCCTTCAATCAGGGGATGAACATTCTTAGAATAAACAATAAAGGCGTCGTTTATCAGCTCGACAATTTCGTCTTGACTAGAAGTTGATTACCAAATAAGAAAAAAATGAAAGCCCTTACGAAATATTGGGACTTTTTTCCAAGTTCCAAAATATAATCAGGTCAATGAAATAGAAATCATCAGATTCTATTCTTCATCATTATTATGGGAGGACGTAAATAATGAAAAAATCAGGTTTATTCTTAGCTATTGCCTCATTAATCTTAGTTACTGGTTGTGGTGAAAACGGTACTTCTGTCAATAGCGGCGACTTATCTGGTACTTCAACTTCAGCTACTACTCAGGAAATTAAGATCAAATTGACTGGCGAAGGCACTGTCATGGTTGGGAAAACCACTAACTTAACTGTCACTCTTACCCGTGATACGACTAAAGCCGGGTTTGATATTGCGATGGCTGATGATTCTATCGCCACTTGTTCAATCAATAACGATGGTTCCGTTTTGATTACAGGAAAAAAAGTCGGAACAACTAAGTTTACGGCTACTGCCAAAGCTGATGCCACAGTTTCTGCAAGTTTAGATATCAACGTCATATCGGTCGTCAATCCTGTCATCACCATTGAAGCGGATAAGACTTTGGCTACCCAGAAGGATACTATTGCCTTAACTGCGACTGTCACCGATTATGATGGCGCCATCACTTATAACTGGAAGTCACTTTATTCTAAGGGAACCTTCACTGGCTCCACTACTTCAAACGCAGTCAACTATAGCTGCAACAATTTTGGCTCCGATACCATACAGGTTTCTTTCCAGGTTGGTTCGGATACTTTCAAGAAGACGATTCCTGTCTTCGTCAAGGCTGATCACACTACTGGATGGACCGCATTATCGACAGCTGACGATGTTAAGACCAAACTCTTGACAGGAGCTACTATCAGCGGAAATTATTATCTTACCTCTGATATTGATTTAGGAAATTACACCATTCCCTATACCAACAGTTCCTTTGCCGGTGTTTTAGACGGACAGGGTTATTCAATTAAGAATTACACCGTCACTGGCAATACTGCCGACAAGTATTCAAATGGCGGCTTCTTCTCCGCCACTGAATCAGGATCAATCATCGCCAACATCGGATTTGACGGCGTTACTATCGGAGAAAAGGGATCTGGCTGGGGCACTTCTTCTATCTGTGCGGCCTGTTCTGGAAGTTTAGAGAACATCTTTGTTTCGGTAACCCATACTTTTGATAATTCGTCTTTGATTGATGCCAACAAGTGGTTCCCCTTCAACTCCGCTTTAGTTGGTGTCTTCAAGGAAGGCAGCACTTATCGCAACATTGTCGTCAATGTCAACAAGACTCCGGAAGCCGGCTTTAAGACAATCTTTGCCGATGTCGCTTATCCAGCTGGCGGTTCTCAGGGAACAAATGCACAAAGTACTCAGGCTTTCTCAGTTGTCAACTTCTATACTGATTCTACAGTCGTCGGTGGATCTGTCTGGGAATGGGGAAGCCCTGTCGAAGATCAGACCACTTATCACACTGGAATCAATTGGACTAATGCCACTGTCGCTTCTTATGCTGATTTGGATTCTCATATCTTTGATATCAAAGAAAATCAGATGCCTACTATTAAGGCCCTGGCTTAAAAGCATCTATTAGTTTTGTTTGTCTTTTGCCGTTAGAATGCTCAAATAAGGCTGATGAATAATCAGCCTTATTTGTTTAAAGGATAATATATACCATGAAAAGAATCAGTTCCTTAATCTTAATCAGCCTTATGAGTCTTAACTCCTGTGAGATGCTCTTTTCAGGTAATTCCAATTCGAGTTCTGAAAGTTCCACTGAGTCTACTTCAAATAGTTCTCTATCCAGCATAGGGGAGGATTCTTCATCAGAAATCAGCTCTGAAGCAAGTTCATCAACATCATCTTCATCTTCTTCAGTAGGTGAAGAGACCGGATGGAAACTATCCTGGTCAGATGAATTTTCTTCAGCTAGTCTGAATACCAATATCTGGGAAAACATGACAGGTAACGGTGATGCCTACGGAATCTCGGGCTGGGGAAATAATGAGGCTGAATATTATCAGGGGAACAATTCTTCAGTCAGAGACGGAAAATTAGTTATTACGGCTAAGAAAGAGTCAGTAGGCGGTTATTCCTATACTTCCTCAAGACTGAGGACTAAAGGGAAGGTAAAAGCTACTTATGGGAAGATTGAAGCGCGTATATCTCTTCCCGCAGTCAAGGGATTATGGCCGGCTTTCTGGATGTTGCCTGAAAAGAACTATGAGAATCAGGGATGGCCTCATTCTGGTGAAATCGATATCATGGAAGCAAAAGGAAGGCTGACTAATCAGACTTCCGGAGCTCTTCATTATTCAAATGACAACAATCAACACGCTTATGAAGCAGGTACCAATGTGTTTAAACTTACAGATTACACTACCATCGGCGAATACCATAATTATGGCATCATTTGGAATGAACAAGGCATTACCTGGTATTGTGATGATAACCAATTCATGACAGTTTCATCTTCTACCTGGCATACTGATTCTTATTCCACAAATGATTCTTCTCCTTTTAATCAGCCTTTCCACATCCTTCTGAATATGGCAGTCGGCGGAAATTTTGATAATGGAGTTATGCCTCCTGATTCTTTCACTAGTGCTGAAATGTTGATTGATTACGTCAGAATCTATGATTGGATTAGTTAGGATTAACTTTTTTTGCGTGTTTCTATCTTACTGAAGTTTAGAATTGTAAGCTTCAATAGTGGTTTCTATATTTTCTGACTATCTTCAGCAGACGAAGAAAAAGGGCATGGACATGCTCTTTTTTTGTGGCTTTTAATTAATGCAAGTCGTAAAAGATTATTTGAAAAGGAAAGGAAATCAAGAGAACAAGCCTTCTTATTTTTCAATAATAATTCATGTGTTTCAAAAGTAAATTGATGACTGCTTTTTTGATTGAGAATTACTTAATAACAACGATCGTATACTTCAATACTATTAATAAAGAAAGCCTTTTCTGGTGTGTTTGTTGAACAGAAATTGTTTTATGAAATAGTATATTAACAAAAGTCACATTATCGAATAAACGGCTGGTAAACGCTGTTGAGCCTTTGCGATTGATTTTGAAACCAAAGAAACGGAATGGAGAACATACGCCAAAAATGGTTTGATCATAATGAAAAATCATTGGTTTGTTATATTATAATTTTTCGAAAAACTATATTTTCAGATTGTATTCAATATATCCAAAACTGATTGTGAATATTA
>DHDT01000067.1:72816-78190 GCA_002399505.1 Caryophanales bacterium UBA4869
TTTATCTTCAGATTGCAATCAATCGATCTAAAAGTGAATGTAAATCTCAAAAAATAGACATTATCGAACAAAAGACAAAAAAGATTTGAATTTTTCTTTTTCGCCGAAGACATGTTTTTTTACTTGATTGGTAAGATTTTTGAAGTTTGAGTTTAAATAATGTACACCTTTTGCTCAAGACCAAGAAAGGGCTACAATTTTATAAGAAAATAATACCATTTTATATGTCAATTTTTGATCAGAAGCAGAAATAAAAAAATAGAAAAAATCCTTAAAAACATGTTACAAATTATATATTTATGAAAGCTAGTTTCCTAAAAAAACACGATTAATAAAAAAATTATAAATAATAGTGTTATAAGGCAAAAAAACTGAATACATAACTAAGCTTTTTTAATTTTTCTATAGTAAAATTGTTTTTGCTTTTCACTTGAGACTTATTTAATTTCGGGTTATTTGGAAATCATACAAATAAATTTTTTTAATTATTTAATGATAAACATTTAATTTAAATTATAAAGTTGGTTTACACGATAATTACAGGAAATAAAATGATTATTAAAAGAAAATTTATTTAAATTACATCGGCTTTTGATAAGCAATTCATTATTTTTTTGCACCTCTGCTGTTTAACTTAAAGTATGTTCGTTTATTCAAAAATTATAATGAAGGGAAAACGGAAAAAACCATTCTTAATAACAGGACCCAAATGTTTTTTGATAATTGCTTCTATTTTATGAAAAAAGCCATTTGATTATGATTTTTGTATTTTTGAATTAATTACAATATGTAAAATAAATATAATCATCTAAACTTATTATTTTGCATTTCTTTGCTTTTGCTGTTTCAAGAATGAAATCAAATAATTGCCACTAATTGAAAGCCCTTTTTTATTGCGTTGACTTTATTATTTTTCCTTTATAAAATGACTGCTGTTCATTGAACCAGTTTTCTTTGAAAGGCTGGTAAAAGGGAGATTACAATGAAAAAGAAAATCCTTTTAGTTTTAGCTTCAGGCTTATTGTCCTTGGCGAGTTGCGGAGATATTTCATCCTTATCGGAGAAATTAAGCTCTTCACCTACTTCTTATGCAGCCTCTTCATCTCAAAGTTCTGTTTTATCTGATAAGACTACGGCTTCATCTATTGAATCATCTACTCCTGCTCCCGATTCTTCTAGTTCTACAGCTATTAAGAATCCCAGTGTTACTTCGGTAACTGTTACCGGTAAGGATACTATTGAAGTCGGAGACACTGCTACCTTTACTGCTTCTGTCGTCGTTGTCGATGAGGCCAGTCAGAAGGTGACTTGGTCCAGTGATACGGAAACAGTAGCCACTGTTGATAATAATGGCGTGGTCACTGGTATCGGTGATGGAACTGCTGTCATCAAAGCCACTTCTGTTTTTGATACCAGTAAGTTTGGTACTTTGACAGTCAAGGTAGAAGCAAAGGCTGTGATCAGTCTGACTTTGGCTTTAAGAGAGGGTGATAAGAACAATTTGACTGAAGGGGGCGGCGCTAACTTAGTCACTGCTACTTTAGTTAATGCCAAAGCTGATGCCTCTATTACTTATGCTTGGGCGACTAGTTCAAATGCAGTGGCTATCGGCTCAGCCGTAGCTGCGGGATTTAAAGAAAACTCCCAGTGGGTCACACCGACAAACTATGGATCTTCCACTATCACCTGTACTGCCACTTATGAGGGCAAAGAATATCCCGCTTCAATGGAGTTTACTGTTGCCGCTAATTATGATAGCTATACTAAGATCAATACTGCTTCCGAGTTTTTGGCTATGGTTGAGACTAAAGGAACAATCAATGGCAAGTATGCTTTAGGAAAGAATATCGATTTGAATGGTGCTGTTTTAAACGGACGCGCTAAAAATAACTCTAATGAAGGAAATGTCTTCTCCGGCACTTTAGATGGCTGTGGTTATACGGTCAAGAATTTCAATGTCAGGAATGATTCCGAAAACGAAAAAGAAAAAGCCACTGGTATCTTCTGGCTGTTCAACGGCGTAATGAGAAATATTCATCTTATCGGTGCCATCGATGCCGCTGGTTTCTCTGGTCTGTTAGCTAAGGAAGTCAATGGCGGAAGCATTGAAAATTGTATTTTTGAAGCCGCTCACACTCGTACAGCTTCAGATTGGACTTGGGGAAGAAACGGAGTTATTGCCAGCTGCATCTCCGGTGCTGCCAAGATCAATAACATCGTCACCAATTTGATGGCTCCCGATGCCATGTGTTTCCCCTTCTTTGCTTATTCATTTGCAGATGCTGGTGAATTTAAGATTCAGAACGGCTATACCAATATTGCACACGATACCGCTAATGAAAACTTCAAGCCCTTCAATCCTAACGGCGGAACCATTGCTGATACTCACGTCTCCAATTTAAACAATGTTGATTTTGCTTCCTGCACCAAGGATAGCTTTGCTTCCTTATCGGATACGGTTTTCACTTTTGCCGATAATACCATGCCTGTCTTAAAACATGATGAAGATGTCTTTGATGTCTTAAGTCCGGAAGTGAACTTCACTTCTACTAAGAAGTCCGTCAAAGTCGGTGAAACCATCACTTTGACAGCTGAAATCAAATACGGTGCCGGAACGATTGCCTTCCTTTCGTCTGATGAAGCTATTGCAACTGTCGATTCTGCTACTGGCGTAGTCACTGGTATCAAGGAAGGAACAGCTATAATAACTGCCTCTGTGACAATCGATTCTAAGGAATATAAGGCCACAGTTGAAATCACTGTCAAAGCTGCTGGCCCTGATGAAGATGTCTCCACTCGCTTTGCTGTAAAACTATCTTCGGGTGTCGGCGGAGCCTGGCTCAAGGCTCATGTCACTTGGGCTGAAGGCTATACTCTGACTGCTGGCTGTGTTGATAACACCACGGCAAAAATCGTCACTTCGACCGGAGCTACCTTGACTTCAACTGGCTTAGTTGGAGAAACTGTCGTCAGTGCGACTGAAATCGTCATGGGATTAGGTTTCCCCAGCGCTGAATTTGTCGCTGCTGCCGATCACACTTTCACTGTCAATGTCACCTTGAATGATGTGACTTGCAAGCTTTGTGAGGTTTTCACCGGTAAGGCCGATACCACCGACGCTTACTTTGAAGTCGTCTCACAGTCCTGTGTTCTGGCTGAATAATTAAAATCTGTATTCTTGAAAGGCCCCATTTTAACTTCATGGGGCCTTTTAAGTCTATAGGTATTCAATGGTCTATAATAGTTTGCCCTATAGTCGTTCAATATTCATCATTAGGAGTAATCAAATGAAAAAACTTCAAACAATAATTAGTTTAGTAACAATGATTTTACTTTGCAGCTGCGGAAACAATTCCAGTACCATAAACTCTGGAATTGATAGCTCCAACTCGGGCTCTACAAATTCAGATAGTGAAAGCAGCGATAATTTGTCTTCTTCAACCATTGATGATTCAAAATCCAGTACTTCATCAGCCTCAGTTGAATCCGGTGATCCTACTTCTATTAAGGGGATCAGCAATACTACAATCAAAACCGGTCACTACTTTGATGCTTTTGAAGGTGTCTCAGCTGCTTCTTCAACAGGTATTGATATTACCGATCATATCAGTTGCAGCGGCTATGTTGATTATGGAACCGTAGGCACTTATGTTTTAACATATACCCTTAACTACAATTCCAAAACTGAATCAGCTCAGCGAACAATCATTGTCAGTGATAATGCTACATACACAGCGCCAATTAATAGTAAATCGCATACTACCAATACACAAGTTAATCTTAAAGATGGCTCTTATGCAACCGGTTCAACTAAAGCTCCAAGTCCAGCGACTCCTAGCAATATTAGAGCTGATTTATTAGAAAACCCAGTGCCGACTAATTCTTGGTACAGTGGTTTATTCACTAACCCTTCCAATACCGGTCTTTATATCAATCAGTATCGTTCCAGCTTCATTGATGGAGCAGTTGAAATCTCCGATGTCGGAATCGGTGGTGATCAAGTTTACCGTACTAACAAGGATATGGCTGATAATGGTTCTTATGACAGTAAGACCCTCTCTAACTTCACTCCCACTTTCCGAGACTTAAAAATTAAACCGGTTGCCAGCAGCAATACTAAAATTGAAGTCCAGTCTTATTCGGAAAATGGCTTAAAAGTAGCACTGAAGAATCAATCCGATAGCACTGATGATCTAGTGGTAACTTATGCTCAGGGTTCTCCTTATGTCTTCTTTGAAACCAAAGGAACTGCTTCTACTAATGTTGATTTATCAATTGATGGCGTTACTGGCGGTTATCGGTACTTTACTTTGGATGGGACACAGATTGATGGTCTTACTCCTATTACCTCCGATGGAATCATTGTTTCTTTAGTATCAAGACATCGTGGCTATGCCTATCAGGATACCGGTGTTGCTAATTCAGTCTCTTTTGGTGCCCCTATATATAAGGATGTCTACTTCTTGATCAATGCCCCTAAAGACACTGTGTTTACGCCTAAACATAATTCCCATCCAGACAGCTCTTTCTTAGACCGTTTAACTATTGCTCCTACAACAGGCAATTATTTTTCTGTTACTCCCTTAGGTGAATCCTTCTCAAACGATATGGTTAGTTTCTATCATCAGCATGCCTATTCAATGGTTGCCAAGTCTAATTCCTCTTTTACAGTCGACCATGAAAAGAGCTTAGTTAACACCCATTATTCAGTTAATGTCCAACACCTTGATGGCAAGAATGAGACTTCCGTTTTTGGTCTTCTTCCTCATCAGTGGAAGAAAACGACTTCTACTCCTTCCTCTTATTCAGTTGAAGCCATGCGAGGAACCATCAAAATGCTGGCTGCTGATAGTTTTGATACCAGCATGAGTTTTGCTGGTGTCTTACCCTCCTTCACGACTCCGACTTCTTCTACTTTTGATAAGAACAAGATGGTTTCTTATCTAAACCGTCTGAATGATAACCTCGTATCAGATGGCGTCTATAACGATAAGGTTGATTCCAAAGACTATCTCGATAACACCGCTCCTTATTGGAATAGCAAAGCTTTGTACCCATTAAGTCAGGGTTTGATCATTGCCAGTCAGTTGAATGAAGGAACTTTGAAAACCAGTTTCATTCAGAAAATCCGAATCATCTTAGATGACTGGTTCACCTATACCGGAAGTGATGATTCCCGTTATCTTTACTATAACGATACCTGGGGCAGCATGTACTATAGCGATGATGCCTTCTCCACCGGAACCCATCTAAGCGATCATCATTTCACTCATGGCTATTTAGTATTTGCCAGTGCCGTTTTAGCCATGCACGATTCAACCTTCTTAGATAGCTATAAAGATATCGTTTCACTCTTACTGAAAGACTATGAAAG
>DHDT01000067.1:78302-78554 GCA_002399505.1 Caryophanales bacterium UBA4869
AAAGACTATGAAAGCTATGATCATAGTGATGACGAAATGTATCCTTATTTAAGGACCTTTGATACCTATGCCGGACATAGTTGGTCAGATGGCTTTGGTGACACCGGAGACGGCAACAATCAGGAATCCTGCGGTGAGGCACTCAATTCCTGGGTGGCCGGCTATCTCTTTGGATTAGCAACTGATGATTCTCAATTAGTCGATACTAGTATTTATGGATTCACCACCGAACTCTATTCCATCAAGCAGTAC
>DHDT01000067.1:78711-79235 GCA_002399505.1 Caryophanales bacterium UBA4869
GCGGAATACCGGCTAGCGCCAATATCCATGCTCTCGGCATGGTCTGGGGTGGCAAGAATGAATATCAGACTTGGTTTGGACCAAGCCCCGAATACATTTATGGAATACATTGGCTTCCAACTGGAGAATACTTGTCGTCCTATGCCTTAGGAAGTGATGAAAAGAACAAATTAACGAATATCTACAACACTTTCTTGAAAGAAAGAGGTGGAGCCCCGAAGACTTGGTTTTCCAATATGTGGTCCATACAGTCGCTTTGTTCTTCTTCTACAGCCATCTCCAACTTTGATGACAGTAAGATTTTGGCTGATGACTATCCCAACGAATTATCCGGTTCCTATTGGATGGTTAGAGCTTATTTCGGCTTACAGAATCACTCCTCCACTTCCTACGCCGAAATAAGCTCTCAAGTAGCCAGCAGTGTCTACAACAACGGTTCCAAAGAAGTGGTTCTCCTTTGGAATGCCAGCAAGAAGAATAAGACTATTACCGTCCATTATGGAGAGAATAAGACTAAGGAAGTT
>DHDT01000067.1:79351-79899 GCA_002399505.1 Caryophanales bacterium UBA4869
CTTCCATCGATTTGTAACTATCTTTTTTAGGAAAGAACCCTAACTTTGCGTGCTTTTAATCGTCAGTTGACGATTTAGCACGCTTTTTTATTCCTATTTAGTAATAATTGTGATACACTCTTTCGGCTAAGAAAAGAGGATCCATACAGACCAAAGAAAAATTTAGTGCCCAGAGGACTTTTTTAACGCTGATAGAGAACCGGTTCTGAAAAGAACCCCTCAAGAAAATCAAATAACATACAGTAGGACTATAAAAATATCATGGTCTGCCTGGTTGCTGTCCGGCGAGAGAATAATCCTGAAATTGTGGCGAATTATGTGACGTGAAATAAGGCATTTTACTGCTTTTGATGCCATCCTAAGAATTTAAATTCAGGTTATTCAGAAAGCCGACCAGATAAAGGAAAAACAAATAATATGAAAACGAAAGAAGATATTTTAGACGTCATGAAGGATATGCTTGCTCAGGATTTAACTGAGTATAAGGATGCTATCACTGCTAAGGCTGATGAGCTTAAGAACGGAACTGATGCTATTGATTATGAATT
>DHDT01000067.1:80031-80216 GCA_002399505.1 Caryophanales bacterium UBA4869
CAAATCCATCAAGGCTAAGGCTGACAAGAAGGAAGAAAAAGCTAGCAATCCGGATGCTGAAGCTGCTGATGACAGCACTTCAACTGTTCAGCGTTTCTTCATCAACTTAGGCGATGCTGATGGATTAGATGCTGAATCCTTAAAGGACTTTGTTTGCGAGAACTTCAAGTCTGTTGTTAAGGAAG
>DHDT01000017.1:0-1611 GCA_002399505.1 Caryophanales bacterium UBA4869
CAGATTGGGAAACTATTATTTAAAGAAATTCTGACATCTCAAATTTAATTTCAATCTGCTTTTCAGTTTTCATGATTCTCTGGTCGTGAGTTGCCATGATGATTAGGCTATCACGGCTTTTTCTTTTCAGTGCTTCCATCACTTTAATCAGATTGTCTTTATCAAGAGAAGAAGTAACTTCATCCAGGAAATAAGCTTTTTTGTTTTTTGCAAGTTCATTTGACAATGCTAAAAGCAATTCTTCACCGCCAGAGAGGCCTCTGATAGAACGATTTTCTGGTAAATCTGTAAATGATAAGGTGTTGCTTGGCAGATTGAACTTTCGGTTTTGTTCGGCTGTTAAAAAAGAAAAGAGATTGCCATGCGAAAACAAAACTCCGATTTCTTCTCTTCGAAGAAGGTCTTTTTCTTTATCAGATAATAGTTTCATGTTCTTATCATCGAAAAGATAGACTCCTTCGTAATTGTCATCTAGACCTTCGAGAATGTATAAGAGAGTGCTTTTTCCACAGCCGTTTTCACCGACAAAAAGATATAAACCTGAATCAGGAAGTCTCAATGAAAGGTCTTTGAATACTACATGGTCTTTAAATCTTTTTTTAATATTTGTCAGTGAGATCATTAATAGTTCTCCCTTAAAAACTGAATTAGTCTTTCTTTTTTAAAAGGTGTCTTAAAGAAAGGAAGACTAATGATCAGGAACAAAGAAAGAGCAACAAGAATCAATAAAAAAATCCAAGGCGTGAAATGAACGATGATGTGCTGTGTTCCGGTAATAAAGAAAAAGGTAAAGATAAATATAATACAGGGGATAATTGATATAAGTGAAACGATTAGAAAAAGCATGCCTCGGGCAAAAAGAAAAGTATACTGTGATTCTATTTTTGTTGATCCCCGTATTATTAACAACGATATATCTGCTCTATGAGTCTTATATGAGAGATAAGCCCAGAGGATAAAGAAGAAAATGGTTATGAGGAAAATGAAAAATAACAAGAAAAGGTACGATTGTTTTGTTATTTCGAACACTCCAATACAATTGATAACCTCTTGGTCGTGTCCGTTTATAAATTCTCTTCCGCCATAATCTTGATATAGTCTATTTCTATCGCATACTGAAAATGAAAGAAGGCAGTAAGAAAAAAAAGACAGAAAACCATAAATTAATCCATAGATCCATTCTTTTCGAAAAACAGTTTTAATTATTGATCTAGTCATTTTTTTCTAACCTTAAATTGATAATGATGTTAATTATCACTTGGGCAAATATGATGATTAAACCCCACAAAACTGAATATAATGGTGGAAATGAGAATACTTCATAAGTCATGGCATAATTAAAGACCATAAAAAATAGACCATATCCAAATAGTAAAGAAAGAAGTACAGATAAAGAGGAGGGTATTATGCTTATCAGTAAAGCTTTATTCTTTGACAGACCTTTTGATTTAAGAATCCAATCGTCTCTTTGATGGAACTTTTGCATACTGAAATATGCGATTGATTCAAAAATCAAACCGATTATCGGAATGGCATAGATGAATATACTATAACCATAAATGCTGCTTTTATAAGTGTTATGAGAAATAATCTTCCGATATTTGTTCAGCT
>DHDT01000017.1:1720-2143 GCA_002399505.1 Caryophanales bacterium UBA4869
GATCGTCACTAGTATTTTTTGGAACAATAAAGTCGACGGCAATATTGTTTGCTGCACAGTAGTTGATTATAGAATCTCTGTCGGTGTCCAATTTCACTACAATATCGCTTTTAAATACTGTTTTCTCTGCGATTTTGTCCATGGAATTATCTGAAACTAAAACCAGCCAGCTATTTTTCAGAGAACAAAGTTTTGTTGTTATGCCGTCCGGAAAAATATCATTAAAATCTGGTTCACTTGAATTTATATAGCTTGATGGCATGAAATCAAAATCTGTTTTTTCTTTTGATATCATATCGGTGTTTGTTGTATAGAAAGTATCATCTTCTAGTTCAATATCCAGTTTTCCGTAATTTGATTCATAAAAATTCCTGTTGGCAATATTCAATTGAAAACCGTGATTACTGGCATAATTTAGACCTA
>DHDT01000017.1:2287-11143 GCA_002399505.1 Caryophanales bacterium UBA4869
ACCGTGATTACTAGCATAATTTAGACCTAAGCTGCCATTTACGTTCCAACAGTTTTGCTTATATTGGATGTAATAGTTCACATCTGAAGAAGCAGCCCTGGAGTAAAGGCCGTTATTTTTTGAGTATAAATAGGCCAGGTTTTCCTGGATGGAATTATCAACTGCTAATCCTAAGCCCAATTCATTAAAATAATCCTCATAGTAGTCCTTTATGTGATTATTGCAGTGAACATAACCATCATCTGGTACTTTATCAGAATAGACAATCGGACCTGAGTATTGAATGTGGGCATTTGGATAGAATCGATCATATATTTTTTCTTCGGTAAAATCGTTGTTTGATTGAATTGAAATATACGTCTCTTTTTCCATTGCTGACTTCAGATAAGGAAGAGAATATCCTTTACAGGCTGAAATACCAAGCCATCCCAACAAAAACACAAATGAGCAGGCGATGATTGATAAACTGTGGATAAACCAATCCTTCTTTGTTCTTTTTGCCATTAGTTTCAATGGGAAAAATGATTTTTTTGTATCTTTCTTTATTTCAAGACTCGATTGTTTTATCTGATCGATATTCCCTTTAGTTAATACTAGATGACCTTTGTCTATTCTCCAAACAAAATCAGCTAGGTCTTCAAGATTTATATCATGAGAAACTACAATGACAAGACTATTCTTGCTTAGACACTCTATTCTTTTAACTACCTGTTTCTGAGCGAAAGAATCTAGATTTGCGGTGACTTCATCTAAAAGATATAGTTTCTTTCCTTCTTTCAATCCGTTCTCAAGAGCAATAATTTCCTGTTGACCCTGTGATAAAGAATGCCAGTCTTGATTTTTGGAATGATCTGTCTTGCCACCTTTGATCATTGAATTAATAGAGAGGTTTTCATCTTTTGATAGGTAAGTAACTAAATTATGTTTTTGAAACACATATGAAATTTCTTCACTTCTCAAATATGCTTTTTTTTCTGTCTTTGATTTTCTTTGAATTCTGGCCAAAAAACAATATTCGCCTGAGAAATCCTCATCCATGAAATCTAAGATATTTAAAAGAGTCGTTTTTCCTGAACCGTTTTCCCCGTTGATGAGGACAATACCTGTATCCGGGCAAACAAAATCGACATCGTCTAAAACTATATTGTCCGAGAAGGATTTAGTTGTTTTTCTGAGTTTGATCATTTGATAAACTATAAGTTTATTGTAAAGTTAATTGTTGCTAAAAGCGGAAATAACTTTATCATAAAATACCCTCCAACTTTTAGGTAGTATAGCACTCAGTTTTTTCCTTTGCAAATCGAATAATGAAGGGCTTTTTAAAGTTTATTCTTTCGATGAATAGCTATGAATAAGTTTGATTTCCTATACCAGAATAATTAGTTGTCTGAAAAATCAAAGACGAAGTTTATTTCTTCTGAGTTTTATTTTTCATTGCCTTTAATACAGCAGCGGGAACTAAAGAGGAAATATCTTCGCCATGCGAGAATATTTCTTTGATATTCGAAGAAGATACAAAAGCCTGATCACGATGAGCCATCAGATATACCATATCGATGGTGGGATCGAGGAATTCGTTAACTTCGTGAAGCTGGAACTCAGCTTCATAGTCAGTGACAGCTCTCAGTCCTCTGATCAAAGCCTGAGCACCGAGTTCCTTGGCTTTCTTGACCACTAATCCGGAAGTGGATACGACTTCAAAGCCTTCATATCCTTTAAACACTTCTTTGGTCATGTTTACTCTTTCTTCGGCGGAAAAAAAGTAATTTGTCTTCTGGGCGTTGTCGGCGATAATGATATAGACTTTGTCAAAGATTCTCTTTGCTCTTAAAGCGACATCGAGATGACCATTGGTCAAAGGATCGAATGATCCAGGATAACAAGCTATTTTCATATTAGTCCTTTCTATATAAGGCTACGTGTTTCTCACCATAGCGGTATTCTTTCATCGTATATCCTTCTATTTCCGGATTGGGATAGTCTTGTTCTGATACTATGAGGGCATCTTTATTCATCATGTTCATCTTTTCACAGTATTTGATTATCTCCCCGTTGATATTGAAGCGATAGGGAGGATCGAGAAAGAGAATATCCAATTTCATATCATTAGCCTGTCTCTTTATATAGACACGATAATCAAGACATTTAAGATCATATTGTTCTTGGTCGGCGTTGAGACTTAAAAGATTGTCTTTCAAAACCATGAAGGTCCGATGATCTTTGTCATTGAGATAGACCTTCTTGGCTCCTCTTGACAGAGCTTCGATTCCCATCGCCCCGCTTCCCGCAAATAAATCCAGACAGACAGAACCTAAGACTTTGTCTTTCATGGCCGAGAAAATAGCCTGTCTGACTTTGTCCATCGTCGGGCGCGTTACCTTGGTGTCAGGGACTTTCAAGAATCTTCCCTTATATGTCCCGGCAATGATTCTTATCATGCTTTAAGCTCCTTGATGAGTTGCTCATTCAGATAACTGATGATATCTTTGAGTTTTCGGTATCCGGTAAGATATTCTCTGACCTTTTCGTCATTTAAGAAGAGATCCTGTTTTTCTTTCATCTGGATCAGGATTCTCTCTTTTTCTTCTTCGTCTTGGCATTCAGTCGCTTTCAGATATAGTTCATCTCTTTCCTTAGACAGAGAAACAAGTCTTTTATCGGAAGAGATCGCTTCCGATAAAGAGCTTGTTCTCTTATATATAGGACTAGAGGTGAAGTCTTCAATGAATTGAAGCTCTCTATTTTGAAATTCGTTTTCTGTCATACATTTTAATTATATCATTATCAAAGATAAACCAATTCACTATTGGAAATGTTACAATACTTGAAATGAAAATATTCAAGATATATACGGACAAAGATCCCGTTTTACGAGAAAAGGCAAAAGAGGTCTCTCTGCCTTTGAATGCTGAGGCAAAGAAAACCTGTTTGGAGATGATCGATTATCTCAAGACTTCTCAGATTCCTGAAGAAGCTGAGAAATACCATATCAGAGCCGGAGTCGGTTTGGCTGCTCCTCAAATCGGTATCAGCCAGAGACTCTATGCCATCTGCTTTGATGATGAAGACAGACATTATGAATATGTCTTAGTCAATCCGGTTATTCTCTCTTCATCCGTCAAGAAAGCCTACTTGGCTACTGGAGAAGGCTGTCTTTCTGTTCCAGTCGATATCAAAGGAAACGTCTACCGTTATTTTAAAGTCACTATCAAAGCCTATGATGCTTTGACTGACAAAGAAGTGGTTTTAAAACTACATGGTTATCCATCAATGGTCTTTCAGCATGAGTTTGATCACCTGAATGGTGTTTTATATTATGACCGAATAGATAAGAAGAATCCTCTGTTCGAAGATCCGGATGCTATTCGCATAGAATAAGAATGTTAAGCGTTTTCTATTCTTTTTCCTTGTAGTAATTTTACTCGTGTTTTAGAATGGTACTAACGTAAGACAGCTTTGTATGTGTTTTATCAAAAAAAGTTTTTAATTAGCGAGGATAATATAATATGGTTGATTTCAAGAATGCTCTTTCTTCACCTGTGGAGATTTATGCCCTGGGTGGTTTAGGAGAAGTAGGTAAGAACCTCTATTGCATAGAGAATGACAATTCACTTCTGATCATTGACTGCGGTGTCATGTTTCCGGAAGATGATATGCCAGGTGTTGATTATGTCATACCTGACTTCACTCATCTGAGAGAAAATCAGAATAAGATCAAAGGTCTGGTAATCACTCATGGTCATGAAGACCATATCGGCGGAATACCTTTCCTTCTTCAGCAGATCAATATTCCGGCTATCTACACTCCTAAAATTGCCGGTGCCTTGATCAGACACAAACTTGAAGATGATAAAATCCACACCGCCACTAAGATCATCGAATACGATGAAGATTCGATTCTTACTTTGGGTGACTTCAAAGTGGAATTCTATCACGTCACTCATTCAATCCCTGATTCCTTTGGCTTGTTTGTGACTACTCCTCAGGGAACTATTGTCGAATCAGGTGATTTCAAGATTGATTTAACCCCTGTCGATGCCGATTTCAATCTACCTAAATTATCCAGATATGGCGACAAAGGCATCGATTTGCTTTTGGCTGATTCCACTAACGCCGAAAAAGAAGGCTACACCTCTTCTGAAAGAAGCGTTGTCAAAGGAATCACTGATGTCTTTGGAGAAGCTAGCGGAAGACTGATTATCTCAACCTTCTCTTCTAACATTTCCCGTGTTCAGCAGATCATTGAGACTTCAATGAAGTTTAAGAGAAAGATCATCATTTTCGGTCGTAGCATGGAAAGCAATGTCCAGGCCGCCCGTGAATTCGGATATATTAAAGTACCTGATGAATACTTAGCTGCCCCCGAAGACTTAAAGAGACTTCCTCCTGATCAGGTCTGCATTCTCTGCACTGGAACTCAGGGTGAGCCGATGGCAGTCTTAGCTCGTATTGCCCGTGGCGAACATCGTTTCATTCACGTGTTGCCTGGCGACACCATTGTTTTCTCTTCCTCGGTAATTCCTGGAAACACTTCCAGTATCAACAGCGTCATCAATCAGCTGACTAGACTTGGAGCCAGCGTCATCACTAACTCAGTCCTCACTAATCTTCACGCCTCTGGTCACGCCTCCCGTCAGGAGATGAGATTACTGCAGAAGATCGCCCGTCCTCATTATTTCATGCCTATTCACGGCGAATATAGAATGCTTAAATTACACGCTGATATCGGCGTGGAATGTGGATTACCTAAAGATCACACTTTCGTCTGCGAAAACGGAGATGTTCTCAATCTTGTCAACCATCAAGTATCCCGCGGCGGCAGCGTTCAGGCTGATAGTATCTATATCGACGGACGTAATGCTGTCGGTGTTTCTACCTCAGTCATCAAAGACCGTGGCACCTTGATCAATGAAGGTATGGTCGGTGTCTTCTTAATCATCGATCCTAAGAAGAATCATCTCGTCTCGGCCCCTGTTGTCGAAAGCAAAGGCTTCATCTCCTCAAATAAGAGAGGATTACAGAAGAAGGCCAGTGAGATTATCGGAATCGAAGTCGAAAGACTTATGGCTTCCGGTAAGAAGATCACTTATTCCGATATCAAAAATACAGTCAGAACCATCACCAATCACTTTCTCTATCGTGAATCACATCGTTCACCTATGGTTATTCCGGTGATTCTCAACTATAACGAGAAGTAAATAACATGATCATCCTTGCCAGTCAGTCACCTCGAAGAAAAGAAATCCTCACCGAGATCATCGGAAAGAATTTTAAGACGATACCAGCTTCTTTTGATGAGCGCGCTATCCATGAGAAGAACTGCCATTTGCTCTGTTTAGAAGAAGCCAAGGGAAAAGCCGGAGTAGTAGCCTCTTCAAATCCTGACGACATCGTCATCGCCTCCGATACGATGGTCTTCTTTCAGAATCAGCAGTTAGGAAAGCCTAAAAATCATGATGAAGCTTTAAAGATGCTTCAGATGCTAAGTGGAAACACCCACGAGATTGTCACTGCTTATTGTATTCAGAAAGGTTCTACTATTCTAAAGACCAGAGTCTGTTCCAGCATCCTCTTTATCGAGAAGATGGCCGATATGGAAATCGAAGAGTATATCGATACCGGTAGCCCTTTTGATAAGGCGGGCGGATATGGTGTTCAGGACAAAGACTTCATCACCTCAAAAATCGTCAAGGGTGATGTCTATACGATCATGGGTCTTCCGAAAGAACAGCTTGAAGAAGATCTCTTTGAATTAGGAATACTTGAATAAAACAAAAAACAGGCAAAGGCCTGTTTTTTCTTTAGTTTAAAAAAGGCATGTTTCAGCCATGCCTTAGTTTACGGTTTTAGAAATTGTTGATGATACCCATCTTTTGGAACACGATTCCTAAGATAGCTAAGACCAAGACAATGCAGACGGCAGCGACAGTATACCATAGTAATAATTTAGTTCTCTTTAACATTATTTCTACCTCTTTGATACGATTGTAGTTTAATCTTCTTCAGTATTCAAGCTCATTTTTCGGTAGTGTTAAGGCGATTTTGAAGCAATTTTGAAAATTCTGCGCTTTCCGTTCCTATTACGAATACTACTTTATCGCCCATATACATGACATTGCTGAATTCTTTCTCAATACCGGCTTTGTCTATTTTGTCTTTCTCTTTCAGAAGGACAGTGACTCGGGAACCGGATGAAGATATCTTGACGATATTGTCATTGCCGCCGAACTTGTCAGCCAGGGCATCGGCAGATGCCCTGACCTGTTCTTTGACTTTGAGATTGCTTGCTTTTATCTTATTGCTTTTTCTGATGTGAAGAACAAGAAGGATTATTATCAAGACTAAGACCAGAGCAGAAAAGACTATCAACAGTATTTGCCATAATTCCATTTTTTATTCCTCCTTTGAGACAGTCAAAGATCTTTTGATTCTTTCAACCGGTGATACTGGTCTGAAATGAATCAGAGTGACGAACTTGTCAACGGCCTTTCTCACTTCCAGTTTATCGGAATTGCAAGAGCCGATATCAATGCCGTCAAGAGAGGCTCTTGCATGTCCGCTTTGGACATTGACAAGAAGAGAATCTTCATCTCTGATCAATGCCTTGCTGACAGTATTAGGATAAAGACGATTGAATACCGGAGCAATCAGAGCATACTGATAGGCTTTCATGTTGCCGACAGCCAAAGGAGAGCCAAGGCTTGAAAGGTAACCAGTTGATGCGATGCTTGAACCGATGACAATTCCCGTCGATCTGGTTTTTGTCAGCAGTTCTCCGTTGACTAAGATGTCAAAAGCGAGGCTTCTGCTCGACTGAAGGACTATATCGTTAGTGAAGTAATGTGTCTTTCCTTCATAGAGAGCTTCATAGAGGGGAATCTTCTCTTTGCTGCACTCGTTCTTTTCGATGTCTCGAGCCAAAGAGTCGATGTCACCGTCAGGATAGTCGGAATAGAATCCCAGATGACCGGTGTTGATCAAAACGAAGTTGCCTTTGAACTTAAAATCCTGAAAAGCTCTGAGAAGAGAACCGTCTCCTCCTAAAACAACGATGAGATCAGGATCTTTGTCGCGGTACTGAAAGCCTTTAAGCATCAGACTATTGCATAAACGCGAGATAACCTGATAGGAGTTTTTCTTATATTTTGTGAAAATTGTGAATGTACAAGGTTTCATATTCTTTATATTTTACCGCTGTTATTGTATCATATTTAAGTACCAAGAAGAGGTTATAGAATGGCAAGTAATAATATTGAAATCGAATCCAAGGTTCTTCTATCAAAATCTGATTATGAGAAGATCATTGTGAAGCTCAATTTCGGCAACAAGAATATCGTCCAGACAAACTATTATCTTGATTCTGAAGATCGGGACTTAAAGAATTACGGAATGGTCCTGAGAGTCAGAAAGACAGTCGATGTCGTCAAACTGACAATGAAGGCTCCGATGTCAGAAGGTCTTCTTGAGAAGAACCAGGTTCTCAACGAAAAAGAATCTTCTGCTCTTTTAGATCACGACATCTTCCCCCGTGGCGATATCCACGATTTCTTGGAAATCCTTCATATCGATCCCTCTACTTTGAAAGTCTTAGCTAACCTGACTACTGAAAGAAAAGAAATCCAGTATCAGGATACGATGTTAGATGTATCAAAGAACACCTATTCGGGAAAGGTCGATTACGAATTGGAGTGCGATTCTGATTCTACCTTGAAGTCACAAGGCACCCTCAGGGATATCTGTTCTGATTTAGATATCGAGTTCAAGCTGAATACCCTGTCTAAAGAGACCAGAGCTATCAACGCTGCTACCGGAACTAAGTAAACACAATAAAATCCTCAGTGATCAAACTGAGGAT
The DNA here is from genome assembly GCA_002399505.1 of Caryophanales bacterium UBA4869. Classification (GTDB taxonomy): domain Bacteria; phylum Bacillota_I; class Bacilli_A; order RFN20; family CAG-288; genus Enterosoma. Next base: position 10,143 of record DHDT01000017.1, read on the forward strand.
TTTTTAATGCTTTGTCATTGCCTGATGATCGGCATAAAAATAAAACACCATCGGACAAAGCCGATGGTGTAATGTATTTTTTCACTTCTCGCAGTTATCTTCGCAGTGTTCTCTCTTGTCGGAGAAGTGGTGTTCGCAGTCATCGAAGTTGGGGCAGACTCCCTTTTTGCAGCAGGAAGAAGCCAAGGACTTTGCTTTTTCGAAGATTTCGATGTCATCGGAGTTATATCCGACTTGAATCTGCTTGTCATCAACGATGATGGGACGCTTCAGAATTGTAGGATTCTCTTTGATGAACTGGCATAATTCGCCGACACTCATGTCGTCGATATTGATATGTCTTTCCTGGAAGACTTTGCTTCTGGTGGAGATGATATCATCAGTTCCGTCGAGAGACTTGTTCAGCATATCTTTGAGTTCATCGGGTGTGATCTCGTGTTTGAGGATGTTGATTGACTGATAGGGAATCTTCTGGTCATCAAACCAGGATTTCACTTTTCGGCAGCTAGAACAGCTAGGCGACATATAGATCTTAATCATTTCGTTTATCCTCCCTGTTATTAATTAAAGGTTTTGTAATCTCATTAGGACCATGCTTAAGCTTCTTGAAGAACAAGACCAGATACATGACGAAAGCCAGGGACAGGAAGAAAGTTGCGATAGTTGTAAGAGTGTCGATAGCCAGATGGAGGTGGAAAGGATCGACACTGAGAGGATAGGCTTCTACAATAAAGGGTCCGCCGAGAAGAAGAGTTCCCAAAGACAGATAGAAGATGAAAGTGGATATCTTTCCGTACCATTTGGCACCGCCATAGGTCTTGTTGTTTCTGGCTAAGATGACATCGGTAATGACTAAGACCGTCTCTTTGATAATGAAGACTGTGAACATCAGCCAGACTGAAGGGAACTGATAGAATCGGGAACAGAGAGCGGCTGTGACTGCCAATTGAAGAAGCTTGTCGGCAATGGGATCAAGTAAAGTTCCTAAAGAAGACATCATA
>DHDT01000017.1:11238-11579 GCA_002399505.1 Caryophanales bacterium UBA4869
TGAAGACATCATATTGAATTTCCTGGCGATGAAGCCATCGAGGAAATCGGTGTAGGCAGCTGTAATCATAGTGGCGGTGGCAAAATAGACACCGGCTTTGTCATTGCCGTTTACTTCAAAGGGAATGAGATAAAGGCAAAGAAAAACGATGACAAACAATATTCTCATATAACAGAGGATATTAGGAAGTAGCAGGACTTCGTCTTTACGGAAGTATTTCTTCAATATTGCTTTGAAGTTTTCGTTTTTCTCGCTCAATTGTTTTGACCTTCTTTGTAGATTATACCAATAAACCCTATTAATAAAAAGTAAGGTTTTATTATTTGTCACCGGTTGTTTTA
>DHDT01000017.1:11682-11847 GCA_002399505.1 Caryophanales bacterium UBA4869
ATTATTTGTCACCGGTTGTTTTAAAGAAAAAGACCAATCTCTTTATTTATCGAGACTGGGATAGTGGATCTTGAGAAGTGTAAGACCCTGAGGGTCGGCTTTCAGTTTCTGCCAATTGAGGGTTTTACCAGACAATAGGGTATTGATATCTTCCAATGTTATCTT
>DHDT01000068.1:0-1861 GCA_002399505.1 Caryophanales bacterium UBA4869
GTCTTGCCGTGATCGACATGACCCATGATAGTAACGACAGGAGGACGGCTGTTAACATCAGAATCTTTATTGAAAATCGGAATGCTGAAGAAGTCATCAGTGGCTCCTCCCTCTTCCTTCTTGAAATCAAGATTGTTATTGATGCAGATCTCAGCGATGAGATCGTCGGTCAATGTGGTATTAAGAGAAATCATCTTGCCTTCCATCAAAAAAGCTTTGATGGTATCCATAGGGGTGATGCCGATTCTCTTGCATAATTGATCAAGAGTCATCGGTCCGCTATAAACAAAGACACCATCCTGGACGGCCGCCTGATTGTTCTTGCCAAATGCCGGCTTCGAACCTGTTTGTCTGTTTCGTTTACTCATATAGTCTCCTCCTTTTTTTGACTTTCAGAAACCGTAACATCTTCACTTAGAGTTTTATAGATTGCTTTGCTTAGATTTGGGTCTTTTATCCCGACAGCTTTCAACATCTCGTATCCGCAGCTTAAGTTGACAGGATAGTCTCCCTGATAATCGAGAAGAACGATATCATCTGTATTTTCAGCTAGTCTCGTCAACTGGTTCTTCGCTTTCTCAGAGCAGGAAGGAAGAAAGATCAGTAAGGAGACCTTTCTTCTTTCGAGCTTCTCTTCGAGCATCATACCGGCATAGACGCCTTTTTCTTTTCTTGCGAAACCGAAATAGGTATCTAATTTTCTTTTCTGTTCAGCGGTTAACATGCTTTTTTCATCTCCTCAAAAAGGGAATCCTGGATATCTTTGGAATACCTTCTCAGCAGTCCCTTCTTAAAGACGATTTCCACAGTCTTTGAATCCTTATGGATATATATTCCTCTCCCTTTTTGGTTCTGCTTGATATCGACTGTAAGAACACCGTCTTTCTTGGAAAGGCGGATCAGTTCCGTTAAGGGATAAGCTTTTCTCGACAGGATGTCGAGTCTTGTTACTTCATAAGGCTTCTGCATATCAATCCTCTTAGTTAGTTCTTGTTGTTGTCATCGTAATACTGATCAGAATCATACTGATCGTAATCGATGTCATCGTAATCGCCATTGTCGTTAGGAGTATTTGAATTCTGAGATTCTTCAATCTGCTTGAGTTCTTCTTCAGTATAGATAGGCATAGCATTCTTGACGTTGACGGCCTTGTCGTCTTTCTTCTCTTCCTTCTTGTCATCGTTATTGTGATAGAAACGTTTCTTATAGGATCTGGTTTCAGCCGGACCCTTCTTTGTCTCAAGAGCCTGTTCGAGTTCTTCAAGAGAAATCTTAGGTTTGTTCTTGATTTCGACGTGTTCAACCTTTTCTTCTTCAGCCTTGATTTCGCTGGTGGCAGAGGGGATTTCTTCCTTCTTGGTTTCAGGTTCGCTAATGGCAGGTTCAACAGGCTTAGTCTCTTCGACAGGGGCAGCAGGCTTGTTTTCAGTCGGAGTCTCGACATCGATGTCTTCTTCGTCTTCGATATCGACATTCTCTTCGGAAACAGGAGCTTTCTCGACTGTCTCAGGATTCATATCCTGATTCATCTGAGCGACAATCTTCTCGATTTCAGAAGTCTGATAATACTTGAGACCCTGCTTGATGGCTTCATCAGCCTCTAAGACAGAGATGGTGCACATGGAGATACGGGAAGCCAAACGGACGTTGACACCGGAAGTACCGATAGCAACACCCTGATTGCCGTTCATGACAACAGCGGTGATTTTGGGGAACTCATATTCGGGTTCGGTTTCAAGTTCATCATAATGAACATCAAGATCAAAGAAATCATCCGGGCAGGACAATCCGATGATAGTAGCAGGTTTCATAGCTTCGATGATCTGCATGGCCTTGTTGGAATAATACTTGAGAACATCTA
>DHDT01000068.1:1953-13567 GCA_002399505.1 Caryophanales bacterium UBA4869
TAATACTTGAGAACATCTATCTTTTCGCCGTGAAGTTCATTCAGAACAGTACGGATACGGGCCGATTCAGGTCCGACACAGGCACCGATAGGATCAAGATTGGGATTAGTGGATTCGACAAAGACCTTGGTTCTCTTGCCAGGTTCACGGGCAACAGCCTTGATCTTGACATCACCGGTCTGAATCTCAGGAATGGCTCTCTTCATGAGTTCGAGAACAAACTTCTCATGTGAACGGGAGATGACCAAAGAAGGAGTATTCATCTTTTCAGATACATCAGCCAGATAAACTAAGACCTCATCTCCAACATTGAAACGATCAGAGGGGATAAGGCTGTTTCTCTTCAAGAAACCGCTGGTCTTGCCAAAGGAGACTTCATAGCTGCTATTGGCGACATCAGCCTTAGTGATGATACCAGAGATAAGTCCGCCAATCCGATTAGAATAAACAGAGAGAATGGCCTGATGGGAGGCATCTTTTAAATGAGACTGGAAAAGCTGCTTGACTCTTCTAACATAGGCTTTTCCTAATTGTTTGACATCAAAAGGAATATGTACAGTGTCACCTAACTTGCATTCAGGATCAAACTCCTTAGCATCTTCTAAGGAAATCTGATAAGAATCATCGACGATATCGTCTTCCTCGCAGACAGTCTTCAAATCGAAGATCTTAAAAGACTGGAAGTCGCCTTCAAAGACGACATCAGCTTTTACCAAGTCTTTGACGGGGTCTTCATTGTCTCTGTCTTTGAAAAGACCCGGATAAGACCATTCAAGATAAGCCTGTTCCATGGACTCGACTAAAATCGAGGCGACATCACTGGCCTTGACCATGCTGTCTTTTTCAATATCGCTGGTGGCAGTGACAAAACCGGTGGAATCAACCGCACCTGTGATCTTGTTTTCGTCTTCCTTCTTAGACTTGCGTCCCCGCTTCTTAGGCTTCGGCTCTTCGACTGCTACTTCAGAATTCATGATCTCTTCTTCGGACATTTTATAAGTTCCTCCAATATGAACTTTTAGGCTTTGTAACCCATTCTTATCGAACTGCACTCATCGTATCTGACTTCGATTTTCTTCTTACGTCCTTTAATAAAGTAATAACCGCTCATCTTCTCATCATCGGCCTTATCAATCAAAGCAGTTATTCTCTCATCGTCCTTCTTTAAGGTAATATCCAGGTATTGACCTAAGAACCTCTTCACATCTTCAGAAGTAAGTTCGCGTTCACTTCCGCCAGAGCAGATATCAAGGACATAGCTGTCAGCTATTTCGTCGATACCGTCAAGAAGAGGAGATACCCGGTCAGTGAATCTGACAATCTCATCCATCGTGATATTGAAATCATGATCGATGAGAACTTCCAGAGTAGGCCCGTTCTCGCCTTTTGGAATAAAGGACAGCTTAACTAAAGTAAGTCCTTCGTCCTGAGCTTCCTTTTCCAGCACTTTCTCGATTCTGTCGAGTATTGATTTATCCAAGATATACCTCCCTAAAAAATAAAGAGTGGACCCAGGGCCCACTCTTAATCTTTTAATTAAGAATGATTGTCAGCTTACTGACAAACCAAATGGCACGGCCATTTAGCTCTAACATTATATATTTTTCGGATAAAGATTTCAATTGATGATGACAATATTATAGAATGTTGTGCAGACGATAATGATAAACAAAGTAAGTGATGCCTATAAAAAGCATCTAGGCAGTCTGATCTTAGGTCCTTTAATCAAGATGGTGGAAGCCGTCTTCGATTTACTTATCCCTCTTTTCATGAAAGCCATCATCGACTTGTCTTTCAATACTTCAAATGACCCCATATCTCAGGGTTTAGGAAGTTTTATCAAGTCTTTTGGCATCTGGATTCCCTCCTCTCTGTCTTTGAACTATGCCATCATCGGCGGAGTAATCATCCTTCTTTTAGGATTCATCGGTTTCCTGACTACCATGGTCACTCAGTATATTGCCGCTAGAACTTCAACTTATGTCGGAAGTGACATCAGAAATGCCTTATATGAGAAGATTCTCAAGCTGAACAAGAAAGAAATAGAAGAATTCGGTCTCAGCAAGTTATTGACTATCATCAATTCCGACTCCTATCAGGTCCAGCAAGGCGTCTTTTTCTTTATCAGACTGATAACAAGAGCTCCCTTCATCATCTTAGGTTCTCTGATCATCTCCCTGATTCTCGACTGGCAGATTGGATTAGTGTTCTTATCTATCATTCCGATCATTCTGTTTATTGTCTTCTATGTCATGCGGAAGGCTTCTAACCAATATTTGATAATTCAATCCAAATTAGATAATATTTCAACTAAAACCAGCGATACCATCGAAGGAAGCAAAGTAGTCAGAGCTTTCGACAAATCTGATTATGAATTTGATAATTTCAACAGCTATACCAGCGAATATCAGAAAGAAGCCATCAAGGTCTCCAAACTCAATGCCTTGATTAATCCTCTCACTTTTGCAATCGTCTCTTTAGCGACAATCGGCGTCATCTTCCTTGGCAGTTTCTCGATGGAAAAAGGAATAACCTTCTTCGGATATTCCCTTCTTCCCTCAACCATAATCACTTTGGTTTCTTATCTAGACCAGATCTTTGTGACTTTAGTTCTTCTCACTAACCTAGTTACCGTGCTTACCAAAGCCCAGGTGTCAAAAAGAAGATGTGATCAGGTTTTTTCTCTGACTCCCTCGATTGTCGATGACGTAAAAGGAAAGACAATCAAGATTGAAAAAGGCGAAGAACTATACTCTTTCCGCCAAGTCTCTTTAGCCTATAAAGAAGGTGGAAATAACGCCATGAGCGATATTTCCTTCACCTTGCTGAAAGGTCAGTCCTTAGGAATCATCGGCGGAACAGGAAGCGGAAAAACCACCTTAGTCAATCTCCTCGACCGTTTCTTAGACTGCACCGAAGGCCAAGTCGACTATAAAGGCATCAATATCAAGGACTATCGCCTTTTAAGTCTCAGAAATGAAATAGGACTAGTACCTCAGAAATCAGTTCTTTTCAAAGGCTCGATCAGATCAAACATGAAGATGTCCAATCTAAATGCCGATGATGAAACAATCAAAAAAGCCCTGACTAACAGCTTAGCTATCGGTTTTGTCGAAGAATACCCCGATTCTCTTGATCATATTGTGGAAGAGGGCGGGCATAATTTCTCAGGCGGTCAGAAACAAAGACTGTGTCTGGCCAGAGCCTTAGTCAAGAATCCCGAAGTTTTGATATTGGATGATTCCACCAGTGCCTTAGATCTTCTGACCGACAGAAGAGTCCGGGAAAACATCAGAAAGAACTATGCCGACACAACCAAAGTGATCATCAGTCAGCGCGTATCAACTGTCATGGACTGTGACTTGATTTTAGTCCTGGAAGGCGGAAAAGTCATTGGGAAAGGCAATCACGATTCCCTGATGAAAGACTGCCCGATTTACTATGAGACCTATGAGTCTCAGACTCAGAAGGAGGGACTGTAAATGAACACCAGACAGCGTCTGAAGTCCTATCTTCTCCCTGAGAAAAAGAACATTGTCATCGCCTTTGCTTCAGTCGTGTTCTTTCTTGTTGCCGATCTTCTGATTCCCTATCTAGTGGGATTATCAATCAATGCTATCGGAACCTTCAAAGACGGCAGCTTCACTCTTTCTGTGAACATGCCTCTTATCACCACCTATATCATCATAGCCTCAGTACTTCTTCTTATCGGTGTCGTCTTTGACTATATCTTCGAATATCAGGTCGGTATCATCTCCCAGCATGTGGTGAAGAAAATAAGAAACGACATCTATCATAAGATCAACTCTCTTTCCATCGAAGATATATATAAGGATACAGCCGGGAATCTTGTTCAACTGGAAATCGGCGATGTCGAAAACATATCAACCGGTATTTTCTCCGTCTTCAAGCAGCTTATTCAGGGAGTGTTCACAATTCTTATCACTATCATTTTGATGTTCACCGTCAACTGGATATTGGCATTAGGAGTCATATTCCTCACGCCGCTTAGTATCTTAGCCAGCCGTTTCATCGCCAAATTCTCTCATCGTCACTTCAAGGCTCAGGCAAAGATGCAAAGTCATCTTAATTCACTCTCTTTGGAAGCTATCGACAACTCTTCTCTTCTTCAGTCTCTGAATTATGAAGATGACAGTCTGAAAACATTCGTTGAGGAAGACGAAGAACTCAGAAAAGAAAGCAAAGTAGCTCAGTTTTCCGCCTGCTGGACTAATCCGACTACCAGAATGGTCAATAATACCATCTATGCGATTATCGGAATAAGCGGAATTATTATGATTTTCTTCACCTCTTCTTATCCGCTCTTAGGTATGACAATAGGTGCCTTATCAAGCTTCTTAAGCTATACCAATCAGTATACGAAACCCTTCAATGAGATATCATCGGTCATCAGCGAATATGAAACTGCTCAGTTCTCTTTCAAGAGAGTGTCTTCCTTCCTGAATAAGAAAGACGATATCGATGAAGGAAAAGACGTTTTGGAAAAGCCGATTGAAGAAATCAATTTCAATCATCTCTGTTTCAGCTATGAAAAAGACCAGAAGCTGATTCAGGACTTCAACCTCAATATCAGACCAGGAGAAAAGATTGCAATCGTCGGACCAACAGGAGCAGGCAAATCTACTCTCATCAATGTCCTGATGCGTTTCTATGATCCTACTTTGGGAGAGATAACATACAACGGAATCGACGGAAAACTGATAAAGAAAGCCCAACTTAGGAAGAACTTCGGCATGGTCCTTCAGGATACCTGGATCTTCTCTGGCACCATCAAAGACAACGTCTGCTACTCAAAGCCTTCCTGCACTGACAAAGAGATCAAGGACGCCTGTATCAGAGCCAACGCGGACAGTTTCATCAACACCCTGCCTTTTGGCTATGATACCAAGGTATCGGCAAAAGCCGGATTGAGCGAAGGCGAAAGACAGCTTATCACTATAGCCAGAGTCATGCTCTATGAACCCAACATTGTCATCCTCGATGAAGCCACCTCCAATGTCGATACCAGAACCGAAAAGAAGATCGGCGAAGCCTTTGACAAGATGATGGAAGGCAAGACTTCCATCGTCATCGCCCACCGCCTGTCGACTATCCAAGACGCAGACTGCATACTCGTCATCGACAAAGGAAACATCGTCGAGCAGGGCTCTCACGAAGTTCTGATGAAAAAGAAGGGATTCTACTATTCCCTCTATACTTCTCAGTTCAGATAAAAAACGATTTGGTCTTAAAAGGTCAAATCGTTTTCTTTGTTTCTTTATTCAGTCCAGACAGTCGGTATGCCATCAACATAGTGCCAGTAGTTAGGTAAAAGCACGCCATTATCGTCATAGAGAGGCTTATCGCTCAGACAATAAACGTACTGAAGATTATCCAGAGTATAGGAGTCTATCCAGTTTTTGTCGAATCCTTCCGGTATGGAAAGACTTTCAAGATAGATATGATTCAATTTCTGACAGCCGCCAAAAGCCTGGTTTCCAATAGTTTTGACCGAGGAAGGAATAACGACAGATTCAAGGTTGGTGACATTGAAGAAGGACTTTTTCCCGATGCTCTCTAAGCCCGGTTCAAAGGTCAGATCAGTCAGAGAATCACAGCTTTGAAAGATGCTCTCTCCCATCGTAGTGACAGTCTTTGGAATGGTAATATGATTCAAAGAGGAGCAGCCGTGGAATGCTAAGGAAGAAAGAGTAGTCAGGCCTTCAGGAAGACTGATAGTCTCCATATTGCCAAGACCTGCAAAAGAACCGACACCGATATATTTGACATTTTTTCCTAAGTTGATCTTCTTACCGGGAAAGTTGTAATTGAAGGCACTGTCGGCAATAGTGGTTACGGTATCAGGAATAGTTATTTCATCAAAAGAAGAATCGCCCAGCCAATTCAATCTTCCTGTTCCATCACCGATAGTTGTGACATCCACAGTGATCAAATTGCCATCAGCGTCTTTGTAATTGTAATAAGAAGGAAAAACAAAATTGTTGATGATGTTTCCTTTTTCATCAGTGAGCGGTTTGGAGAAATCGATGTTGTCTCCATAAGCCTTGCTTAATATTCCGTCTTCAGAAACAGCAAATTCAACTTTTGATTTACCCTGATTATAATTATTGGCAATAATATTAATTTCGTTAAAGTCATCATCATAATAGCCAGGACCCATATTGAATATCCATTTGCCGATATTCACATCCTGCTGAACATGAGCAGAAGAACCATCCACAAAAAACCAAGTCGAATAACCGGTAGCAATCAACCCGGTTGCCCCGATAAAGGATATTAAAGAAAAAACAACATTTCTTCTAGACACGGATTTTTTCATACAGAACGCCTCTATTCAATATCAATGCGACAATTTTTGCACAACAATATATGAAGTTTCAACTGAAAAATGATTTTCGTAAACGTTTTCGCAAACTCCTATTTACACATCTTAGAAATAGTAATCAGAGCTGACCTATAGACTGCAGATATCGTTCCAAGATCACGCAGCTAGCAGCACAGTCAATGTGATTATGCTGTTTTTTACTATTCTGACCCTGTTCATGAAGAACAGAGCTGGCATCCAAAGTAGAATAACGTTCATCCTGTTTGACGACAGGAATATAGGGAAATCTGTTATTGAGCAGAACGATGAAATCTTCGACGACCTGACTCATTTCACAGGGATCTCCGGAAGGAAATGAAGGGTAGCCGATGACAAAAGTTTCAACCTTTTCTTTTTTCAGAAGTTCTGAAAGATAATCAAGGGCTTCATCAAACTGCATCGCATGAAAACGAAGATTGGTAATAGGAGTAATGAACATCCCGCTACGCGAAATGGCAATTCCCAACGACCCTTTTCCCAAATCCAGAGCGAGAAGGTTTTTCTTCACTTGACAAGACCTTTGAACATTTCTTCGGCTTTATTGATATCCGAAAGGCTCTCAGTTCCGCCGAAAGCGACATCGTCACGTCCGCCGCCGCGTCCGTTAAGGACTTTAGAGATATCCTTCATGATCTTGCCGGCTTTGAAAGCGGCAAGGCCATTGCCTCTTGCAGCCACCAAATCCTTTTTGTCGCCGTTATCGACGGCAAAGAACAAAACAAGATCAGTATGCTTGTCAATCAGCTTGCGGACAAGAGAATCTTCCTGTTCATGATTGAGGTCTTTCAAAGTCAGGAAGAGATATTTCACAGAACTGGAAGTCTGAATCTTATCTTCCAATTCATTCATGAGAGAATTCGTATTCTCTTCACGAAGTTTCTTGATGGTGGAATTGAGATCGGCAATCTGTTCGTTGACGCTGAAAAGCTTGGCACGGACGCCTTTATCGGAATTGATCTTAAGGATTGTGGCAGCTTCATTGATAAGACCCTGCTTCTCCTTGAGATATTCGTAGGCCTTCATTCCCGTGTAGGCCGTGATTCTTCTGATACCGGCCGAGATAGCGGAATCGGAAACCAGGACAAAGAGATTGATATCGGAAGTGTTGCTTACGTGGCAGCCACCGCAGAATTCGGTGGAATAGTCTCCCATTTCAACTACTCTGACCACATCTCCGTATTTTTCAGAGAAAAGATGCATGGCATTCAATTTCAGGGCATCTTCCTTTTTCATCAGGATAGTTTTGACAGGCAGGGCTTTGAAGATTTCCTCATTGACCTTCTTCTCGACATTATTGATCTGATCATCAGTGAGCTTGTTCTCGGCATTGTAGTCAAAGTGAAGCTGCTCTGCGTCATAATAAGCGCCTTCCTGATGAATATCTTTAGAAACCAAATCCTGAAGAGCTTTCTGAAGAAGATGAGTGGCAGAATGATTCTTTTTGACTAAGTCTCTCATACTGAAGTCAGGTGACTGAGTGAAGATATCACCCACTTTGACAGTTCCATAGAGAACCTTGACATGAAGCAGATGCTGACCGTGATTGGCTTTAGAGACAAAAGTGACTTCGGCTTCGCAGTTCTTGTTCTTGATAAAGCCTTTATCAGCGACCTGACCGCCCTGTTCGGCATAGAAATCAGTCTTTTCAAAGCAGACATCGCCTTCATCGGAAATCTCTTCCGATTTGACTCCGTCTTTGAAAACACCGATTACATTTGAAGTTACATCTTCTTCCTCATAAACATATTCGCTCTTAGCAGTAAAATCGATAAGGTCTTTGCTTTGGAGACCAAATGATTCACGGTTTCCACGTGACTTTCTTGCTAATTCCTTAGACTCTTCTAATAATCTTTCATAAGCTTTTTCGTCGACTTTCTTGCCGCTGTCCTCAGTGATTTCCTTAGTGAGTTCATAGGGGAAGCCGTAAGTGTCAGCTAAACGGAAAGCATCTTCTCCAGAGAGGGTGTCGCCTTCTTTTGCAAGATAACTGGATAAGAGTTTTTCGCCGTTTCTCAAAGTGGAGGCAAATTTGTCTTCTTCACTTTGTATCATCTTCATCGTTCTCTCTTCGTGATCCTTGAGATAAGGATAGAAGTGAGCCATGTTCTTGTCGACGACAGGAACAAGGCGGGCTAAGGCACCGGCTTCTAAGCCGATAGTCTGAGCATAACGGGAAGCTCTTCTGAGCAATCTCTTGAGAACATAGCCACGTCCGTCATTTGAGAAGACGGCTCCGTCTGCCAAAGCGAAAGTGATGGAACGGATATGATCGGCAATGACACGATAGGCAAGCTTGTATTTGCCTTCATAGGGAAATTTGCTTTCCTTAGCTAAGGCATTGATATAAGGCATGAACAAATCAGTTTCGAAGTTAGTATCAGTACCCTGCATGATGCAGGCGATTCTCTCTAATCCGGCACCGGTATCGATGTTCTTCTGAGGCAGAGGTTTGTAGTCTTTTCTCAAAGTTCCGGGAACGGCATTGAACTGAGAGAAGACGATGTTCCAAAGCTCGATGTAGCGGTCGTTTTCCAAATCATCGGCAACTAACTTCACGCCGATATGTTCCGGGTCCCATTTTTCTCCGCGATCATAATTTATTTCAGTATCAGGTCCGCAGGGTCCTTCTCCGATTTCCCAGAAGTTGTTCTTGCAGGGAACCATATTGGAAGGATTCATACCGCATTTCACCCAGAGGTTATAGGTATCGGTATCATCGGGATAATATGTGATATAAAGTTTGCTCTTATCAAGTCCGAAATATTTTTCGGAGGTTAAGAGTTCAAAAGCCCACGGAATGACTTCATTGCGAAAATAATCTCCGATGGAGAAATTTCCCATCATCTCAAAGAAAGTGTGGTGTCTGGCTGTATGTCCGACATTGTCGATATCATTAGTTCGGATACACTTCTGAGCGTTGGTGATTCTTCTGTGCTTAGGTGTCAAAGTTCCGTCAAAATACTTTTTGAGAGCAGCAACACCGGCGTTGATCCAAAGCAAAGTTGGGTCATTATTCGGAACCAAAGAAGCGGAAGGTTCGATATAATGTCCTTTTTCTTTGAAGAAGTTCAGCCAAGTATCACGGATCTCATCACTGGTCATTTTTCTCATAAGGTATCTCCTTAATTAATATATGTTATACATAAACGCCTATTGATTATAAAACTTTGTTTTCCTAAAAGAGAGAGTAAAGTAACAAATAGAGTAAAAGAAGCAGCCAAAAAGAAATAATGTGGAGATTACGCTATAAAAGCAGATCGACCGGGACGATCGAAAAAGGAATCTAGAAGTTCAGAGTATCGGTCTTGTCTAAGAGAGAATAAAGCTCTCCCGTAAAGAAATCGACCATCTTTTTTCCTTCAGCATTATCAAGACCGATACGTCTAATAGTACGGCGGATGATTTTGACATAGCCGATGATTCTGCCCTTATCGATGACATTTTGGATTTTCTTTTTGTCATCGGTCCCCAGATACAAAGCCATACCCTTGTTGAAGAATTCTTCGGCTAAATCAAAGGGAAGACCCATAAACTCAGTGACTCGGGAATGATCCATCTCGCCAAAGCCCACGAAAGCCAGATACATGGAAGCTATTTCAAAGACCGGGTGTCCCATAGCCAGAGTATCCATATCGATAAGGAGAACTTCTCCGTTTTGAAGCATGACATTTTTGGTGTGATAATCGCCGTGAATCATCGTGTCCTTGGAAGGAATGGTATCCATGAGCCTGACAAGCTTTTCGTACTTGGAAGGCTCCAGATAATCTTTGAGGAATAATATCCACTTAGAAGAGACCGCCTTCATATCAGGCATATCGCCTGGCTTAATATGAGTGGCATGAATCTTTTTAAGCAGGTCGACATACATTGTCAGACATTCATCCATTCTGGAAGGAACGGCGTTGAGAATCTTGCTGAAGGAAGTGGCGTTGAGAAGTTCAAACACGGAACCAAAAGTATCTCCAACCTTGACAACGTCATAAGGAATGGCAGTTGGAATTCCCATGATAAGTGCCTTATGAGCGAGATCAGTTTCACGTTTGATATCAGGTAAACTGTCTTTGTTTTTATAAACCTTGATGATAGTGTCAGGATCGATTCTATAGACGATACCGTTAGATCCATGTCCGATGACTTCGCAGCCTTCGACAGAAAGCTTTCTGAAGGCCTTCTCAATCGGAAGCATCTCAGTGAATCCCGTCATCTCAAAGACTTCTCTGACTTCAGGTTTGGCATTCCTGATAGTCACCTTCTTATCTTCGCCGACCTTCTTGCAGACTAAAAGAAGAACTCTCAATCCGGCGCTTGAGATATAGTCAAGCTGTGAAAAGTCAAAGACAACCGAAGTGATGGAGTCATCAAACTAAGACATGATTTCCTTTTCAAACTCAGGAGCTGTTTCGGTATTGATGATTCCGGAAACCTGGATCTTCATAATCGAATTCTCTTTGGCAATGTTTGTTTTCATGAATAATTCCTTCCTTTCAAAGAAATTATGCGACTTTTCGAAAACAAACTAATTAAACACCTACATTTTAACAAATAAAAGATATTGAGACTTGCTTTATTTTGTTTTTTTATAATTTCAGTATCAAAAAACAAAAAAAGAGCCTGAGCTGAAGTGTACCACTCTCCAATACCGTGGGTACACTTCAGGTTTCATATCACTTATGGCTCCCTTTCTTTTTGTTCTTTATCTTCTCAAGTACCTTATCTCTTTTTTCTTCTTCGCCGTCACCATCGCTGATATAGTTATCGTTATCGCCATCCGGGCGATGATAAGTGACTTTGGCCAAGAAGACTGAATATTCTGTGACACGGACAACCTTGATAGTCAGGTTTTCAAAATCAAATGAATCGCCCACTTTTGCAAAACGTCCCAGCTGGTTCATGATAAACCCGGCAACTGTCGAATAGTCATCGCTTAATCGGTCAGGATCGATACCGAAGTAATTCATGAAATCGTCGATGTTGAGAGAACCGTTGACAAGATAATTGTCCCTTTCCTTGAGAGACTGAATATCGAGTTCAGGATCATCGACTTCATCCCACATCTCTCCGACTAGTTCTTCCAGGATATCTTCCATCGTCAGAATACCTTCTGTTCCGCCGTATTCGTCCTTGACGACGGCGATATGACGGTGAGTGTCGGCCATCTCCTTCATCGCCGAGGAGATCATCATGGTTCTGGGAACTGAGACTATCGGAATAGTCATTTTGGAGATATCT
>DHDT01000068.1:13641-16417 GCA_002399505.1 Caryophanales bacterium UBA4869
ATAGTCATTTTGGAGATATCTGGTTTCTTGTTCATGACTAAAGTTCTTAAAAGAGTCGTAATCTGAATATATCCTAAGACGTGATCTAGGTTTTCCTTATAAATGATCACTCGGCTGTGTTTAAAGCAGTCAGGTCTCTTGAGGAAATCGAGAAGAGATGTCTCAATATCATATCCGAAGACTCTAATTCTGGGAGTCATGATCTCATAGCAGGAAGTCTCTTTAAAGTCGATGGAACGATGGAGAAGCTCGCTTTGATCAGAATCGATAATGCCTTCTTTCTGAATCTCGTCGACCATGCTCTCAAGTTCCAAATCAGAGGCGATCTGTTTCTCCTCTCCGGCTTTCTCAGCTAAAGAGGAAGTGACTTTGCTCGCCAGAAGATTAAGAGGATGAACAATAGGATAGAAGACGAGCTGGAGAGTCTTGACAATCCAGGCGCAATGAAGACTCAGAGAGAAAGAACGCATCTTGCCGATAGCTTTCGGCGTTATCTCACAGAAGACCAAAAGAATGAATAAGAGAATCAAAGAAGTAAGGGTTGAATAGAAGTCGCCGACTAAAGGCTCTAAAAGGTCTTTGCCTAAGAGACTGGCGATTGAGGAAGAAAGAATGTTGACGAAGTCGTTTCCAAAGAGAATGGCGGCTATGGTGTTGTCATAGTTATCAGCTAATGACAAAGCCCGCTGGGCCTTTTTGTTTCCCCGTCTGCTTTCATTCTCAAGCCTGGTTATCTTCACGGAAGAATAAGTCATATCGACCAAACTGAAAACGGCGCTTAAGACAAAGCAGACAGCGAGAATGATGATATAGGCAATATCCCGGGGTAGCATTATCTGACCTCCGGTACTGAAGAAGGCTTTTCATTTAAAGGACCGACTAATTCCTCTAACACATCTTCAGAAGTGATCATGCCAAGTAGTTTCTTTTCGGAATAGACCAAAGCAATCTGAGTATGGTGGGTTCTGAATCCATCCAGAACATCATCCATCATGATGCTAGGTGAGACAATATAGGGTTTTTCCATGGCAGCCTGAACAGATACATGAGGGTCTTTAAGATAACTGGCCAGGTATTTTTTGACGATAAGAATACCGATGATATTCTCCTTCTTCTCATAATACATGGGGATACGGGAGTAATTGGTATGAAGTATATAGGAAATCAGTTTTGAATTAGTGAGTCCCTTCAAATCGATTTCATACATCTTTTCTTTAGGAGTCAAGACTTCCTTTACGGAAGTATCAGTAAAATCAAATGAATTCTGAATAATATCAGTTTCATTGTCTTCCAATAATCCCTCTGATTCATTCTTCTCGATAATCGAGTTGAAATCATCTTCGGTAAGTTCCGGTTCCTCTTTGCCTTTGAAGAACTTTTTGGCCAGAATGGAAATACCTAAAAAGGTCATCGTGAAAGGAAAAAACAGAATCATAAAAAAGACGAGAGGATAAACTACTTTCGTAGCCAGTTTATTAGGAATCTTCTTGGCAATCTGCTTAGGAAAAGTCTCAGCGAAAATATAGACGATGATGGTGATGATTATAGAAGCTATCAAAGAGACCAGACCATCATCAATGGTGTTATGAAACCAGGTGAGAAAAAGAGAAGTAGAGAAAACAGACAAGCAGACAGCAACAGCGTTGTTGCCGATAAGTACAGTAATCAGGGTTGAATCAAAATGATCAAGTATCCTGATAACAAGACTGGCGCCTTTGTTCCCCTGATCAGAGAGAACCTGCATCTTGTATCGGTCAACTGAGGAATAGACAGTCTCGGCAAGCGAAAAGAAAAAAGAAAGAATGATCATTATTATCGACAGAAATAAATACAGCCAACTAAGAGGATCCAAGTTTAAACCCCTCCTGGAGTTCCTAATAATTATATCAGAACATTATTAAGTTGCATATATGGTATTTATGAGGGGATTCTTCAGCTTCTTAAATCCTGCTGATAAGTGAGGACAACTCCTTTGTATTCAGCATCGATATATTCTCTGACCTTTGAAGAGAGAAGAGCATCAGCAAGACAGTCGATTTTCTTCTTGTATTCGTCATCTGTTTCATACTTCTTGGTATTGGCAGCTAAGACATTCGCCTTAAGACTTGCAAGATTCTCGCTTTCTTTAGGAAGATTCTTGTTTTCATCTGAATTTCCGTCAATATTACCAGTAAGTGCAGTATTGCAGGGCAGAAGTCCATAATCATAATCCTCTAAGGAAGCGACTAAAAGATTCTCAGCTACAGCCTTTATGTTACTGGGAAGCCTATTGAAATCAGCATTTCCGTCTTCATCTTTCTCATAGGAAGAAATGACTCCGGAAGAAACCAGAAGATCAAGAGCTCTCGTTCCGTTAGAAGCATCGTTGCAGATTTCGAAAGTGGCCTTAGAATCCGTATAGGAAACCGATGCCTTTCCAGCATAGACACGTAAAGGCTCATAATGAACTTTGCAGACTGCAAAGACATTTTCCTGCTTGGAATTGTAGGTCTCAAGATAAGGAATATGCTGAAAATAGTTAGCGTCATAGTCGCCGTCTTTGACTGCGTTGTTCTGAAGAGTCCAGTCAAGGACGGTGACTTTAAGTTCATAGCCTTTTTCTTTTAGCAGGGGACTGACAGCCTCCTTTAAAATTGAAGCGTGGGGAAGAAGAGAGGAAGAGACTTCGATGACGTTAGATTGATCTTTGCATGAACTGAGAGACAAAAAAGACAATAGATTCAGACCTAAGATGATTAATGCCTTGTTTTTCATTTGGCTTTTCTCCTTTTATCAA
>DHDT01000068.1:16639-27558 GCA_002399505.1 Caryophanales bacterium UBA4869
TTTCATAGGCTTTGGCTATCAGTCCGCCAGCCCCTAAATCATAGGCGAAGGCCGTATAGCCTAAAATCGAGATCATCGAGACTGAAAGACCCATCAGAAGACTTGGAAGACTCTCCCTGATCATCACTTTTCTGACAATTTCGGAATCAGTGGCACCTAGAGAACGAGCCATCTCAATCACACCGCCGTCTACTTCATTGAAAGAGGTCTCGACCATTCTGGCCACATAGGCAAAACTTGCAAAAAAGAGTGGAAGAATCATCGTATACCAGTGACCTGACCCTTTTCCGAATATGCTTCTAGTCAAGGGCATCAGAATAACAATCAGAAGCAGACAGGGGATTGAACGCATAATGTTGATAAAAACACCTAATATAGTGTTTACAACATTATTTTTCTTAATACCATTTTTTGAAGTGATATTGAGAATAACACCTAAAGGAAACCCGACAAGATAGGCAAGGAAGGCAGAAATTACAGTCATCCCCAGTGTTTCCAAGGCAGCTATCAGAAGTTCAGTGAAATCCATGTTATTTTGAAACCTCCTCATATCGTACCCTATGAAGAGTAAGGTACTTTTCAAGCTTGATCGTCTCCGACTCTTTTTCAGGCAGTTTGATGACAACCTGTCCGTACATCTTCCTATCGATGACTTTGGTATCAGCATAGACTATGCTAACAAGTATCGAGCAATCCTGAATGATGTTTGCGATGATCGGTTCATCGAGATTCCCATCAAAGAGAAGTCTGATCATTCTTTTTGAATCCAGCATGGTCTTGACGTGACTGGAATAAATCAGATTCTTGGCAATATCCGTCTTCGGATTCAAAAAGACATCAGACAGTTCTCCCTGTTCCACAATCCGAGAATCAGATAAGATACTTACCTTTGTGCATATTGATTCAATCGCCTGTATCTGATGTGAGATCATGATTATCGTGAGTCCCAGTTCCTTATTGAGTTTCTTCAGAAGTTCAAGAATAGACTCAGTGGTTTCCGGATCAAGAGAACTGGTAGCCTCGTCACTTAACAAGACCTGAGGCCTTAAAACTAAAGACCGGGCAATTGCCACTCTCTGACACTGACCGCCAGAGAGCTCTGAAGGATAAGCGTGGATCTTGTCTTCCAATCCCACTTTTGAAAGAGCCTCTAAAGCTAACTGCACCTGCTCCTTTTTCTTCTGATGAGGATCAGATATCTGAAGAGCCAAAAGAACATTTGAAAGAACATCCCTTTGCGAAAGCAGATTAAAAGACTGGAAGATCATGTTGATCTTCTTTTTGAAAACGCGGTCGACTTTAATCAAAGGCGTGGCAATCAGCTGATCTTCAAAGTAGATCTCACCTTTGTCAAAAGTCTCCAGCCCGTTTATACAGCGGACTAAAGTCGACTTGCCGGCTCCTGAAAGTCCTAAGACGCCGAAGATATCACCTTTCGACACTTCCAAAGAGACATCGTCCAATATCAGATGGTCTCCGTAGGACTTTGACAGATGACGAATAGAAATTTCACTCATATAGCCTCCTCTGAGGCTATAAAAAAAGCCTCATCTTTAAGTATTGTTGTACTTAAGGACGAGACAATATTCTCGTGTTACCACCTTAATTTATCAGTTTATCGCTAAACTGATCTTAGTAAGTGCAAAATATACACTCTTTGCTATAACGGGCTATCCCGGCTTAGACTACCTATCGCCTAAGCTGCTCCAAGGCCATGTTCGGTCTTTCGTGATTGCCTTCTTGCACCAAGACAAGGCTCTCTTAGAATCAGGATAAGACTTACTCTTCCTCATCAACGCATTTACGTGTGAAAGTATAAGATAAATAATATTAAATTAACGTATAAAGAAAAAACACTAGTGTATCAAATAACTTAAAACACTAGTGTTTATCGATAAATCTCATTTTTGGCAATAATCTGAAAGCGATTACAAAATATCCTTCCGGAAGGACCGGAAGGATATGAGCTTAAGTTTTCTGACTATTCGACAGCAGCAGACACAGGCAAATTGAAGGTATACTGAATGTTTCCGTAAGCTTCACTGTCTTCTTCATCGACGATATTGACAAAAGCGATGGCCAGTTTCTTTTCAGTGGGGAGAGAATCGACGGTGATAGTGTTGTTCTCGGCATTATAGGATAGATAATGACCGATGACATTGCCATCGGCATCCTTGATATTGTTCTTGTCAGAGAATTGGAACTGAGTCACCTTAGTTCCGACCTTGGCAATGCTATTGACTTTATAGACGTCTCCTAGGCTGACCGTGTGATAATTGGTAAGCTTGTTTGCATTGGTATCTTGAATAGCGAAAGTCAGATAGTTTTTGATATGAGCAGCATTTTCGAGTTTGATCAGACTCTTATTGGTGATATAGGGATCATTTTCGATTTCTTTGCCATCTTCGTCTTTCTTGTTGCCTAAAAGTGTTTTCTTCTCAGTGACAAGACTGCTGAGTTTACTCTTGAAGCTCTTATCGAAATGGTAATAATCATAGACTTTGGCTGTATATAGTTTGTTAGAAGTACAATAGACGCTATTGAAGGAAGCCAAGTCAGTGTTGAAATCCGATACGGCTCTGCTTTCAGTCTTCAAAGTAGCATTTTCATCTTCTTTTTCATCGAAATAACCATTTTTCAAAGCAGTAGTAGCGCTTGAAAGATTCAAAGACAGATAGGTATTGTTGACAGATACTTTAGATCCTTCTTCCGCACCTTCCGTGTCATCTTTGACATCGCTGGCCTGATCGATAACTTTCAAAGTAGCATCCTTGAAATTGTCTTCTTCATCGAGAGTGACTTTGAAAGAGACCTCTTGTAGATTCTCAGGAAGGAAAGAAGGAATAAAGGCGGCAGTGATAGGCTTGAAATCATCAGGAATCGAATCTGAATCATTGACAAAATCAGTGATGAATTTCTTGGAATCCTCGGCAAGCCATTTGTCGGCCTTATCCAGAGTAGACTTATTAATGGAGATACCCTTATTGATATCAGTGTCGAAAGTAAGAATGCTATTCAAGGTTGAAGCTATAGAAGGAACAGTGAGATTAAAGGTATCCTTATCAAGATTAAGAACAGATCCTAGTAATTTGCCCACTAAGCTGAAGACATCTAACTGACTATAAGTGAGAATCTCCTTAACATCATTGCCTTTGAGTATTCCGTAAAGACTTGTTCCGATCATTCCGTCACCGACATAATCGAGGACCAGATTGGTAAGAGAAGCAGTTCTTCCTAAAAGCATCGGTCCCATAAAGGTAAGCATTCCGCCTAAAGTAAACTTGGAAATATCAAGATCAAGACTGAAATTAAAGATGTCGGCATATGAAGAAGCATCAGGATTGAGCTTGAAATCAAAGGTATAAGGAATAGTCTCCATCTTCTTGTCAGGATTGACAACAGAACTGACTAAGGCGGTGAAACCGATCTTCAACTCACCGCACATAGATAAACCGGCATCGTAATCCTTTGCGGACATGCCATCAACCATCTTGGAGATATAAGAAGGCATGACAAAGAAAGTGCAGTTATCGGAAATATCCTTTGTCTCAGTCGATAAGACCGAAGAAGCAGTGACAGTGACAAAGCCGGGCTTGACTGCAGTCACTAGGCCGTTTTGATCAACTGTAGCTAAACTTGTATCACTGGATTTATAGGTGACCATGCTGTTAGGTCCGAATACCTCGGTGTCAAGCTGCATGGTATTGCCGACTTCAACACCGGTTTTCCCTTTAAGAACTACTTTGGTTTCACCCTGGTCAACATCAACGACGAAGACGGCGTTGACAATATAATGAACCGAAGCATCAGTAGGAGTGAATGATAAAGCTGCTGTGATGTCAGTGCCATTTACAGAAACGGAATCAAGACGATATCCATTGTCAGGAGTGGCAGTGACCGTATAAGATGTATTCAAAGTAGCCAGGTTGCCCTCAGATAAAGCCGAGACAGATATTGTTCCATGTCCATTAGTCGAGATTTCAACTAAGGCAGACAAAGAATTTATAATCGACTGATTGTTCTTGTCACAGGAAGTAAGACTTCCGGCACAGAACAAAGATAATGCCAAAGCGGTTGTAGAATAAAACAGTCTGTTTTTCATATTATTCTCTCTTTCCTTTTTTTGTCTACAAAAGGATTATCCGTTCATTTTCAGTAAATTTCAATTGTTTTAGTTTAAAACATTAGTAACTTATTTTTTAATTGGTATACTTTTAAAGTGAGAGAGTGAATATATGCATAAAACAAGAACATTTTTCCTATTATCTGCTTTATTGACCGGTGTATTTTCTGTTTCTTTGACAAGCTGCAGTTCGACCTCTTCCCTCAGAAATGATAAGTATCAGATCACCCTGATTAACAGTGATGAAAACATGGGTGATGCCAGCACCGATATCAAAGAAGGTCTCGAGAATGAAAAAGTGACTTTGTCAGTCACCTCCAAGAATCCCAATCTATATTCCGTCTCCTCAATTGAAATCAATGAACAGAAAATCAACATCAACTATTCAGGCAAATATGTCTTCGAGATTCAAAACGAAGACATAAAAATCAACGTCTCCTTTGCTAATCGTGAAAGTCTGAAAGAAGTATCTTCTTTAACGCTTTCCGAGTCTGATCCTCTACAGGGAAAGTACTCTCTTTCCATCAACGGGGAAGACTATTCAGATGAAAGCAAAAGCTATTCTACCGGAGACAAAGCCTCTGTGACTCCTATCCCTTTAAACGGATATGAATTGAAAGACATCAGAAACAACGGATATCTGGTTTTAAAGGATGAAGAAGAAAACTATTCCCTTCTTTTGATGAGCGACAACAACATCGTAGTCGAATTCGAAGAAAGCTCCTCAAACAGCTATTCAATGTTTCAGTCTCAATATTCAAAAGACTATTCCTCCTATGATTATGTAAAAGAAATAGCCGAATCCAATACTGATTTGGGATCCTTGATTGATGCCGTCATCAAAAACACATCCAAACAGAAATGTGTCTTTCAGCAAAGCTACGCCAAAGCCACTACCAAGGTTGCCTTCATAACTAACAATCAGGTGACAAGAACCAGCTGGATAAAAAACAATGATGAGGTACTCAAAGAAAACATCACCTATAGCAGCAATGTCAAAATGGCCGAAAGAGCTTATCTATCAGAAGAAAACGTTTCTTATTACAGAGTTAAGAACGATAACCTGTCCGATGACAAGACAGTAGATTATTCCTCATGTGAAAAAGATGATATGACTTATGGTTCCTATTACAACACCTATCACTGCAACCTCAATATACCCACCCCTTATCTTCTAGATCCCAGTTATCTCAAATCCACTTCGACTATAGAAAAAACAGAAGAAGGCTATTCTGTCTCCCTGGACTTAGACATCGATTGTATGAAGATATTCCGCTACTATATGATAACTACTACTTCAGACTGTGATTTTTCTTTGGCTAAGCAGACTGCTGCCCCTGACTTCAAAAGCATTCATCTAAACATGACCTTTGATAAATCTCTTCGTCTTCAAAAGACAGAAGACAAAGAAATATACGACGTAAACACCATAACCGGTCCGGCCTCTACTTCCTCAGAATCAGAAAGCAGCTATTCCTATCCTGATACTCAGACCATTCTTTTAATTTCAGAAGCTATCACTTATTAGTTTTTTAAGAAGAATGAATTGAGTTCCTGATGCTAGATCAACTGCTGAGAATACTCAAAAAAGCTGATTATCTATTATCTTGGAATAAAATGCCAAAGACACTAAGGAATACTATATCGGCGACACAGATGAGAAGAAGAGCCGGATAGCAAAGATTCTGGTTGACAGTTTCTCGTCTCTTTATGAAAAAAATGTATCAAAAATGTATCACAAATAGAAAAAAGCCCTATTTCTAGGGCTTGTTTTTTCAAATGGTCGGAACAATGAGATTTGAACTCATGACCCCTTCCACCCCAAGGAAGTGCGCTACCAAACTGCGCTATGTCCCGAACACCTATTTCATAGGCTCTACAATTATATATTTATAAGTCTGGTATTTCAAGAATTGTTTTGCTAATTTGGCTTAACTTATTTGTTTATCGGCCTTTTTAAAAGAAATATTGATTGATTGAGGTCTGCAGAAAGAGATTTATCTATCAATCAGCAAGCTCTTTAAGCAGTTTTTCATATTCTTCTTTGGATATAGAACCTTCCTGGTACTTGCCTTTGATATATCTGAAAAGCTCTTCTCTGTTCATTCCAGATATTTCCGAATGTATCTGTTCCTTTAATTCAATCTGTTTTTTCTCTTCTTCCAAAACCATTTGTTTAATCTTTTTTACTGGTCTATAGACAAAAAGAATATATAAGACAGTATATGAAACTGAAAGAAGAAGAGATAAAACTACAGGAATATAGTTCAAAGAAAGAAAATAACGCCCGTCTGAAGAAGCCAGGTTTGCACCTACTGCATAGGTAATCTCAAAAGCAGTGGAGACATAGACCAATATTCCGTTGATGACTGCAAAGAAGTTGAAGTCATAAAGTCGTCCGCAGATAAAGGAGGAGATAGTCACAACCATGGTGACAGACAAAGAAATTATCGTCATGACAGTAGATACGCCGGCAACTGCCAAGGCCGGATTATCATTAGCGTTTCCCATCAGAGAAAAATCACTTAATAATCCATACTGACTATAGCCTAAGGCCAGACAGCCGATAATAATAGGAATCAATATCATGCTGATAAGAAGAGGCAGGTAATTTAAGGCCGTAAGCTGATACTGGCGGATCTCATTTTTGTTTTTCATATGATACCCTTTAATAAAGCACTGATATTATATCCCGCCTTTTCAAAATCATAAATGGATGAAGACAGATGAATAAAGAGAACTTTCCTATCGGTGGATATAGAGGAGAGCAGATCTTGATAATAGACTTCATTGCAGATAAAACCTCCGCAGTCGTTTGAAAAAGAGACGGGAAGATTATCAGTCACAGATTTAAAATACAGACTGTTGATGTCAATACTTGAATAGAGATATTCCGGCCCTTTCATACTGATTCTCTCGCCGTTTTTATAAACACCGTCTTCATCAGAAAGACGGCTATGAAGACTGTTATGAGCTCTTCTCTCAACGACGATGTCCTTATCGTATCCTGCTTCTCCAAAACTGATGATTATATCAGGATTGAATTCCTTCAATGACTTCTTGACACTGACAAAACATCTTTTATATGACACTGGAAGTACAAGTCTTCTTATCGAGGCTCCAAGAACATCGACAAAAGGAAGAACTTCCTCAGTGACATTCCATTTTCTGCCATTGAATGGCTTAAAGGCAGTCAATAGTATCTTCATTCTTCTCTCTTCTCCAGTTTAGAAATAGACTCCAGGGAAGAATCTCTCTTGGCCAATATCTTTTTAGCCACATCGAGAGGGACAATCTGACCAAGTTCTTCTTCTTTCACACCGTTTAGTGACTCCAGAGTAGGATACAGATCAAGAAGCCGGTCTTTTCTCTTCTTTCCGATTCCCTTTATGTCATCGTAGATAGTCTTATAGACAGACTTCTCCCGATTAGATCGATGATAGGTTATGGCAAAGCGATGGACTTCGTCCTGCATCCTCATCAAAAGGAAAAACAAAGGGGTATTTTTGACTAAGGGAATTTCTTCACCGGTATCGGCGTTGATTAAAGTGTCAGTCTCATGGCGGTCATTCTTAGCCAAACCGGCTATTGGAATATCTATCTTCTGTTCTTCTTTGACTTCCAGGGCTATCTGGCATTGATTCAATCCGCCATCGACGATTATCAAATCAGGAAGCTTGCTTTTTTCTTCTTTGAGTCTCTTGAATCTTCTAGTCAGAACTTCTCTCATCGAAGCCAAGTCATCTTGCTTATTTGGCTGGTTGATCTTAAATTTACGATATAGTTCCGGGGCTTTTTCTCCGTTGATGTATTTGACCATGGCACCAACGCAATCATATCCCTGAATATGAGAGTTATCATATAGTTCGATATCCAAAGGAGTTTTTTTCAATCCCAACTTTGTCTGAAGTTCGACTAAGAGCTTTAAGACATCATCAGAAAGACGGGCCGTCTGAAAGTGAGTATCCAGACTCTGTTTGGCATTTTCAAGTGCCAGGCTCAATAGATCTCTCTTCTTTCCCCGGTTTGGCGAAAGAACTTTGACTTGTAGAGCATCAGAAAGAAGTTCGGTCATCTTTTTATCGGGAACAATCAGTTCTTTGGGTTTCTCATGTTTCCGATAAAACTGAACTATCAGATCTTCGATCAATTCGTTTTGATCATCGATCAGTTCTTCCACATAGGAGTTCTTTCCTAAAAGAACACCTTTTCGATAAAGGAGGAAGAATAAGCAGATATATCCCTCTCGAGTCGAATAACCGACGACATCCCGGTCAACATGGTCTTCGAACATGATTTTCTGTTTGGAGGTAATATGGGAAATTGTGTCGATGGATTTCTTGAAACCGGAAGCTTTCTCAAACTCCAGATTATCGCTGGCTGTCTTCATTTCTTTTTTTAGGCGGGACAAAGTAGAAGAGGTGTTTCCGTTGAGGAAGCCATTTATCTCATCAACCATTTTCGAATACTCGTCTTCATCGATTTTCCGGATACAGGGAGCCAGGCACTGACCCATGTGATAATAGAGGCAGGGCTTATTTGGAATATTCCGACATTTGCGAAGAGGATAGAGACGATTGAGAAGATCAATCATCTTATAGGCTTCAGAACTATTGGGGAAAGGACCGAAATAATAGTATCCTTTTTCATGATCGTTTCTGGCGATCTTCAAATAAGGGTCGCCTTTCTTCTTCAAGGCGATATAAGGATACATCTTATCATCCATAAGCATGATGTTATATTTTGGATAATACTTATGAATAAGGGATATTTCTAAAAGAAGAGCTTCTTTTTCCGTATTGGTTTCAATGATATCGAAGTCGCGAATCTCTAAAACCATTCTCATCACTTTTCCTTGCTGAGGACGGGTAAAATACTGCTTGACTCTCTTGACTAGGGATTTGGCTTTTCCGACATAAATGATAGTCCCGTTCTCATCCTTCATCTGATAAGAGCCGGGCCTGTCAGGAAGAAGCGATATCTTCTGCTTTAAGACTGGGATATCGAGATAAGACATATTATCTGAGATGGACGATAGTGGCACCTAAGCCGCCTTCGCCTTCGCCTCCCAATCTGTAGTCTTTGACAAATTCACGATGATTAGAAAGATACTTCCAGACGGCATTCTTCAGAATAAAGCCACCGGTTCCATGAATGATTCTGACCATGGAGAATTTTCGGACCCTGGCATTATCCAAGAAAGAGACAACCTTTCTCATGGCATCATCGGCATATAACCCGATGACGTTGCATTCAATACCCTGAGAAGGCCCTAACTTCAGATAAGTGAAATCACTGGCCGGTGACTTCTTTTTAATATCGGCAACTGTCTTCTTGCCTTTTTTGAGACCAACGATTGATCTTTTAAAACGCAGTCCATCCAAATCAATGGTGACTTCTTTCTTTTTCACTTCGATGACTGTCCCTCTTCTTCCGTCTTCGTCTTCGACAATATCACCGGCCTTTAAAACGAGAAGAGGAAGAGAAAGAACCTTATTGTCATCAGAAACTGAGTTAGTCTCGGCCTTGATCTTATTCAATTCGCCTTTGACTTTGGATACTTCGGAATAAGTGGTATTGGTGTTCTTGCTTTCCCAGACCTTATTGATTTCTTCTATTCTCTTATCGACAAGCTTTTGAATCTTATCATCAGCTTTGACGTGAATATTTGCTCTTTCTTCGTCAAGGGCCTTAATGGCTTTCTCTCGCTTGTCGATTACTTTTTCCAAATCCTTCTTCAGACCTTCTAATTCTCTTGCTCTCTTCTCATTCTGGCTTTCCTGTTCAGTGAGTTTTTCCATCAGACTGTCTGTGTTCTGGTTTTGGCGCCGGTTTTCAAATTCGATGGCGTCTTTGATGATCGAGTCTTTGATTCCCAGTTTCTGAGCCAGAAGAATTCCATATGATTTACCAGTGGTATGGAGAAGCAGACGATAAGTGGGAGTCAGGTTGTCGTTGTTGAATTCCATTGCACCTGTCAAAGCTTTCTCATCGCTGGCCGCATAGATTTTTAATCCGTCAAAATGAGAAGTCAGCAAAGTATAACAGCCGACATTCTCGAAAAACTTAAGCAGAGCCACACCTAAGGCCTCACCGTCTTTAGGTGAAGTGCCTTCGCCAACTTCATCGATGACAACTAAAGAAGACTTGGTGGCTTTCTCAGTAATGCCCTTGATTCCCATGATATGACTGGAAAATGTGGAGAGGTTGTCGAGAACAGACTGATTGTCACCTCCTAGAAAATAAACCGCATCGATAAAAGGTATCTTTGCTTCAGTTAGGCAGGGAACAAAAAGACCGAGTTTATCCATGTAGACAGCCAAAGATACAGCTTTGATAAATACGGACTTGCCGCCGGCATTAGGACCGGTGATAAGTAAGGCCAAAGGATTTTTGTCTCCTAAAGACAGGGAGTTGGTAACTACTTTCTTAGCCTTCAGAAGAGGATGGAACAGAGAAGAAAAAGAAAGTTCGTTCTTCGATAATGTGGAAATACATCCCCGATAGGAAAGACCATATCTAGTCGCACCTAGATAGCGATCAAAAGTAAAGATGATCTCATAGTCTCTTTTTAAGTATTTAAGCTGTTTTCCGGCTTTGGAAGACAAGTCAGATAAGACTTTGATTATTTCCTCGCCTTCTTTCTGAAGCACGGTATCAAGGCGATTTCTCAAATCCAAGACTTCATAAGGAACCATAAATGCCGTCTCTCCGGAAGCAGAATAGGAAACGACTGTTCCTTTGATAAACCCTTTATTAGAGGCTTTTACAGGCAAAGCCTCCTCACCGGCTTTAT
>DHDT01000068.1:27669-29553 GCA_002399505.1 Caryophanales bacterium UBA4869
AGCCTCCTCACCGGCTTTAAAAGTGATGACGTCATTTGAAAGATAAGAACTGTATTTGTTCTTATAGGTAGACATGATATTGCTTAGTCTCTTAGTCAGACTCCTCTTCAAGGCCCTGACTTCGCCAAGAGCTGCAGAAGCCTGATCAGAGACTGTCAGGTCAGGTTCGATAGAAACTGTCAGATCTCTTTTCAGGGCGGTGACGGGATTTAAATCGAGAGCATCATCATTGAGATGATAGTATTCTTTCTTTTCGGCAAGAAGATCATATAGATATTCTGAGCAGGATAAAAGATCAGCGATATTGTAAAGCTCAGAAGCCGATAGCATCTGACCTTTGTCAAGCTGTTCAAAAAGAGGATTCATATCTAGAAGGGCAGGAATGTTGATTTCGTGTCCGTCATGTAAAAAGCGTTCTATTTCCTCAAGATACTGGTGACTTACTTCCAGTGACTGAGAGTCACTGGCCATATAGGATAAGTCAAAGCCATTTCTCAGTCCTTCAAGAGAAAAAAAAGCTTTCAGTTCAGCGATGACTCCGTCTATTTCTTCGTTTAGATAATTTTCTTCCATAGCCTTATAATTCTAGCACAAAGAGGACCTTAGTTAGATATCTCGCATTGTGTTATCATATTATGGAAGAGGATCACCAGTTTGACCTACGCCAAAATCAAAGTCGATCAAAGCAAAGCCGAAGAGATAAGGGACTTCTATCAAGCTAAGGAAATAGATGAAACCACTCATCCCTATGAGTATTTCCTGACTTACAAAGACGGGATAACAATTCACGCTTATAAAAACCGCAAAGAAATATATACGATAGTCTTTTCCGGGCCTTCTTACTCAAAAGAAGAGGCTTTGCAGTTTTCCAAAGAAGTCACTGTCACAAAAGTCAGTGACAGGAAGACTGACAAAGACGTTTATTTTGATTCCTGGGATGATCTTTCCTACCAGGTAGGTTCAGATGAAGTAGGAGTAGGAGACTTCTTCGGGCCTTTAGTCGTAGTAGCCACCTATGTCACTCCTAAAGACATCGACTACCTTGAAAGCATGAAGGTCAATGATTCCAAGAAGATGACCGATGCCTATATTCTCTCAATTGGCGCCAATATCAAAAGAAGAATCAAAAACTATGTCGTGTTAGTCTCGCCAAAGAAAATGTCACAGCTAGAAGAACACGGATTCAAAAGCCATAAGACCATGGCCAAATGTCATAATCTGGCCCAAGAGGGACTCATTGAAAAATACGATATATCCAAAGATACTATCTGCTATATCGATCAGTTTGAGCCCGAGGGCAATTATCGAAAACTAGTCGGAAATGAGCTGATTTCAAACCCGCTCTATTTTAAAGTCAGAGGAGAA
Source organism: Caryophanales bacterium UBA4869 (assembly GCA_002399505.1). Classification (GTDB taxonomy): domain Bacteria; phylum Bacillota_I; class Bacilli_A; order RFN20; family CAG-288; genus Enterosoma. The sequence goes on from DHDT01000068.1 coordinate 29,035, forward strand.
TCCTACTATCCCTCAGTCGCCGCCGCTTCTGTCATTGCACGCTATACTTTCCTGAAAGACTGGGAAAAAATGGAAGAGACTCTGGGTATGAAAATACCAAAAGGAGCCGGTGCCCAGGTCGATACGGTCTATGGAAGACTGAAGAACACGAAAGACAAGAGCGTCCTAGACGACTATGTCAAAAAATACTTCCGCAATTATCGAAATCCCTAGTATTTAAGGTATAATATTTCAAGTAGTCGGAAAGGAGGAAGAGACAAGATGAAAAACATGTTATTTGCTGCTTTGAGTTTAGTCTCCGGCTCCTCAAAAGAACAACAGGAAAGCACACTCAAAAGCTTGGAAATCTCTAAGGAAAACGAATACATCATCACGGGAACCTATTCTAACGTCAATAGTTTCTGGGGTCTCAATGTCACAAATACCGGCACGGAGGATTATTTCTATACCTTCGACACTGATGAAATTGATCACGTATATAAGAAAGGCGAAGAAACCAATATAGAAAGCGTCAAAGAA
>DHDT01000068.1:29682-37132 GCA_002399505.1 Caryophanales bacterium UBA4869
CCGTCTCCTTGGTTTATCCTCCAAAGCTTAATCACGTGACTAGAATCGAAGTCTTATCTCCTGACCAAGAAGATAAAAAGCAGGACAAAAAGCCTGTATAATTATCGTTTGGTTTATGAACAACTTTAATAAGCACCTTCTGGGTGCTTTTTCTTTTATCTTTACTTCCTTGCTAAATAACAACTATCTCATTATACTTAGAACAATATCTGTCAATAAGATCAAAAAGGAGATGACGATGTCTGATAAACAAATAGAGTTAAAACCGGATAACGACCCTGGTTTCACTCCCAAAACTAAATTTGGTGCTTTTTTAAACCGCTATTTCAAGATCTCTGAGCGAGGTTCTTCAATCATCAAAGAAATAATCGGCGGTTTAGTTACTTTCTTTGCCATGTTCTACGCTCTTCCAGTCAACGCCGGTATGCTGTCGATTAATTCCGACCCCCAGCTGACCCAGGTCATCTATGCCGGTGTCTTTGCAGCCACGGCCTTAGCCTCCGGTATTGCCACGATCATAATGGGACTTTATGCGAACTTCCCAATCGGTCTTTCAGCCGGGATGGGCGTCAATGCGATGATTGCCTACACTGTCATGGGAACACTAGGTTTTTCCTTTGAAGAAGCGATGTGCTTAGTATTCGTTGACGGCATCATCTTCTTCCTTATATCTGTCCCGCCAATCAGAAAAGTAATCACTCAGGCAATTCCTAAATCCCTGAAGATGGCAATCGGAGCCGGTATTGGTTTCTTCATCTGTTTTATCGGCTTGAAGAACTCAGGAATCGTCGCCTCAAATTCTTCTACAATCGTCGGTTTTGGAAACTTAAATTCTGCTCCTGTCATTGCTGCAATTGCGGGAATCATATTAGTTCTTGTATTAGCATCTTTGCCTCAGGACAATAAGATAATGTTCTGGATCTCTAAGTTCAGTGTCTTTATCGCTCTTTTAGTCATGGGTATCATCTGCGCTACCTGTGGACAGCTAGGCGTCTATGATATGCCTTCCTTTGTCGCCAAAGAAGGTTTCACTTTGAATAGTCTCTGGGAAGGATTGTCAAAAGTCTTCGGTTCCTGTTTCCGAGGTTTTGGAGTCTTTGCCAAACCCGAGTCATATGCCATTCTCTTCTCCCTTCTTTTTGTCAGTTTCTTCGACTCGACTGGTACATTAGTCGGCGTAGAAGCCGGAGCCGGATTCTTAGACGATAACGGTGATACCAAAGTATCTGATCGCCGATGCATGATAACTGATGCCAGCGGCACTGTGATAGGTTCCGTCTTAGGAACTACCACCCTGACTTCCTTTGTCGAATCGACTTCCGGTGTGGCAGCCGGAGCCAGAACCGGCCTGAGTGCTTTAGTTACCGGAAGTCTATTCCTCCTCTCCCTTCTTATCTATCCCGTTTTCGGAATGTTCTCGTCTACTCCTATAACGGGTGTCTTTCCTGTTACTTCAATCGCCTTAGTCTATGTCGGTGCTTCGATGTTCAGACAGCTCAAGAGCATTGACTGGGATGACTTTGTCTCCTCCGCCTCGGCCTTCATCACAGTCATCATGATGGTCCTTACTTATTCCATCTCCGATGGTATCGCCTGTGGTTTCATCGCCTATACAATCATGTCGGTGGCCAGCCTTAAAATCGCTAAGAAAAACATTCCCGTCTACGGTCTGACTTTAGTCCTTATCGCCCTATACATCGTGGAATTTACCACCTATAAAAAGACGACCATCTCTCCTGATTCGGCTTTAGGAAAACTATTGGCCTGAAAAGAAAAGGCTTTCATTCTTTTTTACTTATATTAGGATTTTGATGTCTTTATACTACCTAACGTAAACGAGTTGCTCAATAGGCGTAAGTCCAGTTTATCCTGACTTACGCTTTTTTATTGCAAGGAGCAGCTTATGAAAAACCGAGAATCAGACAATATGATGAAGAATCTGAAAGTCAGCAGTCTCATCTGGAAGATGGGACTGCCGATGGTTGTTTCTATGGTCATGCAGGCTTTATAAAATATTGTCGATACGGCTTTTGTCATCAATATGGGAGAAGAAGGCATCAATGCCAATCTCGCTTTGACATATGCCTTCCCAGTTCAGATCTTTATGATCGCTGTCGGAGTAAAGACCGGTATTGGAATCAATGCCCTGCTTTCTAAGAGTCTTGGTGAAGGAAACAGAGAAAAAGCCTCTAAGACTGTCGGAAACGGACTATTCATCGGAGTGATTATCTACTTAGTCTTTCTTCTGTTTGGAATTTTCGGGTCAGAGAGATTTATCAGAATGCAGGCTGACGGAAACGAAGAAAGCATCAGTTTCGGAAAAGAGTATTTGACTATCGTCTGCACTCTCTCATTCAGTCAGGTCGGATATACAGTTTATGAAAGATTTCTTTTAGCGACTGGAAAGACGATGTTATCCACAATCGGTCAGGTCAGCGGCGCCATAACCAATATCGTTCTTGATTATGTCTTTATCTATCCTCTCAAGATGGGAGTAAAAGGGGCTTCCTATGCGACGGTTATCGGCCAGACAGTCAGTTTTCTTCTCGATCTTTTCTTCCATTATTACCTCAATAAAGAAGTATCCAACAAAGTCAAAGACATCAAACCGGATCGTGAAACCATTTTAGGTATTCTAAAACTAGGAATACCGGCCATGATCATGCAGGCTCTTCTTTCCGTCATGATGTTAGGGGTCAATCTGATTCTCGGCGTTTCTTCCTATGACCGAGATCTTTTGACTGGAAGCTTTGGCATCTACTACAAAATCCAGCAGATTCCTCTTTTTGCCGCCTTCGGAATGAGCAATGCTTTAATCTCAGTCGTTTCATTCAATTTCGGTCTAGGCGAAAAAGAACGAATGAAAGAATCCTTTAAATGGGGTGTCATCGACACCATCATTGTCTCTTTGATCTTCATAGTCGTCTTTGAAATACTCGCTAAACCAATCGCCGATATCTTTGGTCTGGCTAGTGGCAGTTCCTCAGCGGAAATAATAGATACGGTGACTTTCGCCATCCGTATCGCCTCAATCGGTTTCATCTTCATGGGTATCAGCGTTTCTCTTCAAGGTGTCCTTCAGGGTCTGAGATATGTTTTTCTTCCTGTCATCATCTCACTCTTAAGACTGGCCGTCTTCATCTTCCCGACAATCTTCCTATTCACCCTTTCAGAAAATGCCCGTTATCTTATCTGGTTCACTTTCCCTCTTTCAGAGATACTGACTTCTCTGTTCTCGTTTTTGATATCAAAAAGAGAAGTCGAAAGAAAACTGTCAGTTTTAAAAACTGAAAAAACAGAAATAAGCAATTTGTAAAAAAAGCCTCATATGAAGTGAACCCCTAATGTTGGACCAGGGAGCCGACCAATGGTTAATGAAGTGCATGCACTTCATTAACCGGCTGCCCCGAAGCCACAGGAGGGGCTTTTCTTATGAAATACACGACGGATCAGAGGCTGAGATGGGTGAAGCTCTACCTCAAAGACCACATCTACGAATATCCCGAAATGGTATTCACATGCAGAGGAAAAAAAACATTCCGAAAGATGGTGCGCTTCTATGCCAGCCGGTACCGGGCTGAGGGCCTCGGTGGAATCGCCCATGGCCGCAACCGCTCCTTCGGGAGGGCAGAGAAGCTTGCTGCCATCAGACCGATACTCTGCGGGGAGACGTGCCCTGAAAAGAGGTCGCTGGAACTTGGCATACTGGACGGAACTCTGATCTCGTGGATCAGGAAGTATAGGGAATCCGGCATCAAAGGATTAGAATGTTCCAAGCGAGGTAGAAAGCCGATGAACAAGAAGACTTCCGCAAAGAAGGCAGACAGGTCCCTGCCGGGAGAAGAGGAAGAGCTGGAGAAGCTGAGGGAAGAGAACCTCTATCTGAGGGCGGAGAACGCATACCTAAAAAAACTGAAGTCCTTGGTGGACGCAAGGGCAGAGCGGGAAAGCGGGAAGAAGCCCTCGCAATACAAAGCATCCTCCAAGGCCAAGACGGATTCACGCTGAAGCTGCTTCTGGGCCTGGCACATATGGCCAAGTCCACCCACGAATACAACGTGAAAGACATGCCATGCGATGAAGACATGGAGCTTTCCGCGGCAGTAAAGGCGCTTTTCGCCGAAAGCAGAGGCAGATACGGATACCGTCGCATCACGGCGGGACTCAGGAAGAAATACGGCGTCGTGAACCACAAGCGCGAGAAGAGAATCATGAAGGAACTTGGCCTCTTTGCCAGGATTCCCAGAGCGAAGTACAGTTCCTACAGGGGGACTGTCGGAAAGGTGGCGCCCAATCTGCTTAACCGCGAGTTCGGGGCCGACAGGCCATATGAAAAGTGGGTCACGGACGTGACCGAATTCCATCTTCCCTGGGGAAAGGCCTACCTGTCGCCGGTGCTGGACCTCTTCAGCCGCTCCATCGTCGGATACAGCCTCTCGAGAAGCCCGGATTTCCGGCAGACCACGGATATGCTGAAAAAGGCATTGGGCGGAAAGAGGGACTTCGGGGGAATGATTCTCCATTCCGACCAGGGCTGGCAATATCAGATGGCCTGGTACCAGGCAATCCTCAGAAAGCACAACATAAGGCAGTCGATGTCGAGGAAGGGCAACTGCCACGACAATTCAGTCATGGAGAACTTCTTCGGCAGGATGAAGACGGAGATGTTCTATGGGCACGAATACGAGTTTGGGTCATACGATGAGCTTAAAAAGTCGGTCGATGACTATATGGTCTTTTGGAACACGGAGAGAATCCAGCGGAAACTAAATTGGATAGCACCTCATGAGGTGCTATCCAATTGGTATGCTAATGTTGTATGATGTTTTTAAAGTCCAAGTTTAGGGGTTCACTACAATACGAGGCTTTTTCTATCTAAAAAAGTAATTCAGAAGTTCTTTGAAATAGGAATCAAGAGGAGCATAGAAGACAGTTCTCTTCAAAGTACGGGGATGAATGATGGAGAGCTGATAGGCGTGAAGAGCCTGACCAAGACGGGCTACTTTGTCATCCTTGGCGCCATAGAGGGTATCACCGACAATCGGGTATCCGATATAAGCCAAATGAGCTCTGATCTGATGAGTTCGTCCGGTCTCCAAAGAACATTTGAGCAAAGAGACTTTGCCGTTGTTTCCTAAGAGGGTGCAGTGAGTGACGGCTTCTCTTCCCTTGTAGATATCGACTTCTGCCTTTCGATGAGAATGATTGGGTTTAGTCAAAGGGGCATCGATTTTGAATCTTTTGTCCTTGACGTTTCCGTAAACCAAAGCCAGATAAAAGCGATGGAATTCCCGTTCTCTTATTTCATCCTGAAGAGTAGCTTCCGTCTGAGGATTCTGGGCAACGACGAGTAGTCCTGAGGTGTCTTTGTCTATACGATGGACAATGCCGGGACGAGTGTTACTCACATCCTTTGGATCATAGTCAAAAGATTCATCTTCATCAAAAAGATAATTGACTAAAGTATCATCGCTATGACCGGGAGCGGGATGGACAACCATGCCACGGGGTTTGTTGATGACGACGATGTCATCGTCCTTATAGACAATGTCGAGTTCGACTTTGTCTTTGGGCTTTTCAATACCGGTGTTAACTTTTTCAACTGGAGCATAGATGACTTCCTCGTTTCCTTTCAGATTAAAGGAAGGATGATCAATTATGACACCGTTGACGCTGACAGAGCCGACTTTGATGTCTTTGGCCAATTGGCTTCTTGAAATACCTAATTCTTTAGAAAGTATAGCATCTAAACGGCCACTAGCTGTGATTTGGATTGTTTTCTTTTCGTTCATCTTCTTTTTCTTCCTTTGTGTCATCAGCCTTCTTTTCCTCAGTCTTATCCTGAGAATCGAGTGAGACATCATTTATATCGGATATATCATAAGGATCATCGTTCGACTTATGTTCTTTCTTGTTCTTGATGAGCTGTTTAAGCCATATTGCAAAATATCCGATCAATATTATAGCAATACCAATAACCAAATAAGAATCAGCAAGATTGAAGACGGGGAATGACTTCCAAAAATCAAAGAGCAGGAAATCGATAACGCCATGCTTATAAATGCCAAGCTGTCCCCAATATCCGATACGATCGATGAGATTACCAAAGGCACCGGCTATCATCAAGGAGAAGGAAATACGGATAAACCTGGGCATCTTATCAAACTTGGTAAAGTAGATATAAACCAAGGCACTTCCGACAATAAGCGAAATCATGCAGAGAAGCCACTTCTGATCACTTAAGATATTCCAGGCGGCTCCGTTATTATAGACTAGAGTCAGGTCGAGAATATGAGGAATAAGAGTAACATAGCTTCCCTCAGTCCCCACCAGGGAGAAATAAGCATAATACTTCGTCAATATGTCGGCGACAATCAAAAGCTGAGCGACAAAGAACAGACCTACGTATTCAAAGAGATTGATATCCTTGATGAAAGATATCACTTTTTCTTTGAAAGTCATCTACTCTTTCTCCTTGAGAGAAGTGACTACCTCATGGCATCGATGGCAAAGATGTTTTCCGTCTTCTTCCTCGATATCATCAAAATAATTCCAGCAGCGTTCACATTTCTCGCCTGTGTGTTTGCAAACCAGACTCGTCTCTCCTTCTTCAAAAGAGGAAACGATGAACATTCTGGCCAGTTCCTTATTTCCGAGTCGGTCGAGAAGAGGTTTTTCCTCCTCTTCCGGCTTATAAGTGACGCTGGCTTCACTTGAACTTCCGATAGTGCCGTTTTGTCTGACGGGCTCCATCAGAGAAGTGACATGAGCACGTAAACCCGTGAGAATCTGATAATCGGCGGAGATCTTCTCATCAACAGGTCCTAAATCAGGATAGGATTCAAGGGAGATTGAGGCCTTTCTGTCTTTGAGACTGAGACTGTCATAAATCTCCTCAGCGGTAAAGCAGAGAATCGGCGAATAAGCGACAGAGAGAGACTTGACGATGTTGAAGAGAACATACTGAGTATTTCTTCTTCTGACTGAGTCTTTTTTATCACAATAGAGAGTATCTTTGGAATAATCAAGATAGAAAGAAGAAAGATCGTTGACAAGGAAATTAGTCAGAGCATTAGTGACAGACATAAAGTCATAGGTGTCATAGCCTTTCTTCATGTCTCTCAATACTTCTTTGAGTCTGTTGAGGATAAGAATATCGCTATAACTTAAATCAGAGGGGACATATGACTGATCAAATCCGTTTCCGGAATCGTCATCGCAAAGATTAGTCAGCATGAACTTGAAAGTGTTTCTGATTTTTCTGTACTGGTCAGAGACAACCTTGAGAAGATCCTGAGTAAGCTTGATCTCGGCTGTGGAATAATCGATAGTCGTCGTCCAGAGTCTCAGGATATCAGCACCGAAAGTCTTGCAGATAGTGACAGGATCGATACCGTTTTTCTTGGATTTAGAGAATTTTTCTCCGTTCTGGTCGACTAAGAAACCATGA
>DHDT01000068.1:37255-37434 GCA_002399505.1 Caryophanales bacterium UBA4869
CCATGAGTGAGAATCTGCTTGTACGGAGCTTTTCCAGTCGTGGCAACTGAGAGAATCATCGAAGAATTATACCAGCCGCGATACTGGTCATTGCCTTCAAAGTAAACATCAGCTGGGAAAGGATGACCTAAGCTGATATCAGAGCCTAAGAAAGAAGAGCCGGAATCAAACCAGACATC
>DHDT01000068.1:37534-37661 GCA_002399505.1 Caryophanales bacterium UBA4869
ACCAGATATCAGAGCCGTGTTCCTTGAAAAGCTCCACGATATGATCAAATAAGACCTTATCGAGAAGAGGTTCGCCGTCTTCGCCATAGAATATCGGTATCGGCACACCCCAGAGACGCTGACGGGA
>DHDT01000068.1:37761-38690 GCA_002399505.1 Caryophanales bacterium UBA4869
CGGGAAATACACCAGTCATCACGATTAGCCAACATATTTTCCAGACGGACTTTACCCCATTTAGGAAGGAAACTGACTTTATCGGCTTCCTTTAAGAGCTCATCTTTGATTTTGTCGACAGAACAGAACCACTGCGAAGTAGCACGGAAGATAGTCGGTTTCTTTGTTCTCCAGTCATGGGGATAAGAGTGAGTGATGTCTTCTTCATTGAGAAGGGCACCGTTCTCTTCAATCATCTTGATGACTTCATCATTGGCTTCTTCATAGAACATGCCATCAAGACGGGTTCCGGCCTCTGATGTCATATAGCCGCGGCTATCGACTGGACAAAGAGGCTGTAAACCATACTTTCTGCCTACTCTATAATCGTCAAGACCATGACCGGGAGCGATATGAACGCAGCCGGTACCGGAATCGGAAGTGACATAATCATCGTTGATAACTAAAGAATCACGATCAAGGAAAGGATGACGGCAGACTAGATTCTCAACTTCACTGCCTTTGAATTCACAAATCAGATTCATCTTTTCAAGTCCGAGTTTTTCCTTCAGAGAAGCACTCAGATCTTTCAAAAGAACCAGATTTCCTTTTTCAGTCTCAAAAAGACCGTAAGTCATACGGGGATTGAGACAGATTCCCAAGTTAGCGGGAAGAGTCCAGGGAGTAGTAGTCCAGATGACAAAGAAATCACCTGGTTTGACAAGAGCGTTTCCCTTAGTGACTTCAAAGCGGACAAAAATTGTCTTAGCAGTAACGTCTTTATAGNNATACTCGATTTCAGCCTCAGCGAGAGCTGATTCTGAAGAAGGAGACCAATTTACAGGTTTAAGACCCTTATAGATAAGTCCCTGCAAAGCCATCTTGGCAAAGACTTCGACCTGATGACTCTCATAATCGTGATTGAGGGTGAGATAGGGGTGATCATAATC
>DHDT01000068.1:38788-40439 GCA_002399505.1 Caryophanales bacterium UBA4869
GTGAGATAGGGGTGATCATAATCACCGATAACTCCTAAGGAGAGCATCTGACTTTTCTGTCTGGCAACCTGAGTCAGAGCATATTCAGTGCATTTCTTTCTAAAGACAGCGGGAGCAGTCGTTCTTCTGTCAACACCGGCTTTGGTGACACAAAGCTCGATAGGAAGACCGTGACAGTCCCAGCCAGGAGTATAGGGAACATAAAAACCTTCAAGGTTCTTAGAACGTAAGATTACGTCTTTGAGAATCTTGTTGAGAGCATGACCGGCATGGATTTCGTTGTTGGCATAAGGAGGACCGTCGTGAAGATAGAAAGCAGGTTTGCCTTCATTGTGTTTCAAGAGCATCTGATAAAGACCGATCTCGTGCCATTTCATGACAAGCGGAGGTTCTTTGGTCGGCAGATTTGCTCTCATCGGGAAAGTCCCTTTGGGCATCAGCAGTGTATCTTTTAGTTCCATGGTATATATCTCCTTAGATAAGGTTATAAACTAAACATAGATTATATAGTAATATTCTAATTAGGGCAACTTAAAAAAGGCGGTTGGACCGCCTTTTTGCTTATAAAACTTTATTGTCTTCCAGAGTTTCCTGTTCAAGTTCCGGATCGATTTCGCTGAAGATATCCTGGAAGGAAGGAATCGGTTCGCCGTCTTCGTCGAGCTTTATCTTCTTTTCGTTATTTTTTAAAACTGATTCAGTTTTCTTTTCGATGATGAACGGAGTACCAAAGGCATAGTGAAGAATATCTTCATATACGATACCATTCTGTTTGACAGACTTGAGGATGGCATGAGTCATACCCGGATATTTGTAGACGATATTAGGAACATTCAGCTTGGATGTTACCTTCTTCAGGGAATGAGCAGTGCAAAGCTCATCTTCCATACCCCAGAAAATAAGAGTATTGCAGGTGACCTTCTTCACATAGGAGCGGCAAGTCAATAAAGACATGAGAATCGAGATAAGCAGAGAGACCATACCCTTAGTTGTGGTTCTTCCCATAGCCTTGGCGATCTTCGGACCATATTTCTTGGAAAGCTTGGCAAACTTGAAAGCATAATTCAGATAACCGGGAATCATGCCATTGAGAATCGTGTCATAAACAGGAGCCACCAAGATGAGCTTCTTGATGCTATGAGGATATTTAGCCTGCATCTTGCAGCAAAGAGAAGCAGAAAAAGAGTAACCAAGAAGAATGATATCATAACCCTTGGCAGTATATTCCAAGATAGTCTTCTCTAAAATTTTCTCAAACATCTTATGATGATGAGTGCTGGGGACAGCCGGATGGAAAAGTTGGACAGGAACTACTTCGCAGCCGTGAAATTCATCACTGAAACTGTCTTTGAAATATTCCCTCATCGGGGTGGCATCATGAAGATCGGCATTCTGAAAACCGTTCGTACATAAAAGAGCGGTCTTTTTAGTGACCTTTTCAAATGTGAAGTGGGAATCCGTCTCTTTAATGACTTTGACGTTCTTCAAAAGCTTATCTTCCATTCTTGCCTCCGCTATAGCGATACATGAAGATACCAGAAGCGATAGCAACATTCAAGCTATCGATACCGGACATCTCTATTTTCAATTTCTTTCCCAGAGTAAGATTTTCTTTTCTTATTCCCTGGCCTTCATTGCCAAAGACTAAGAC
>DHDT01000068.1:40473-40702 GCA_002399505.1 Caryophanales bacterium UBA4869
AGTCAGGTAGATATTATAACCCAAGTCATAATAGTACTTTAAGTCTCTTCTATCGACAGCGATATGGAAAAGAGCACCTTTTGTACTCTGGACTACTTTACTATTATACAGTGAAACAGAATCTTTGGAAAGGACTACGCCTGAATACGAAAATGAAAGTGCTGTCCTGATCATGGTACCACAGTTTCCGGGATCTTGAATGCCGTCAAGATAGATGACTCTTTTTCCG
>DHDT01000068.1:40841-41515 GCA_002399505.1 Caryophanales bacterium UBA4869
CTTCTGCTGTCATCTTCTTCCGACAGACTGCCATAGCCTTAGGCAAAGACTGATAAGAAGACAGATTTCTAAATAATGTCTCCCGCAATCCGATTATCTGATAATCGACATAGGGGCAATGAGTTCCCAGCGGAACAATCATGGCCACTAAAGCATTTTCCTTCATCGCCTCATCGATAAGATCATCGCCTTCAACTAAAAACAATCCTTCTTTGGGATCGCCCTTCTTCAGAGAAAGTAATTCCTTATATGTGGTGTTGTCGCTGCTCTCAATGACTTTAAAAGACATAGTTATCTATCCTTCCTTCAAATCTGCCTTGATTGATCTGCTTTTCCAGTTCATCATAATCAGGGCAATACATTTTGACGATGGTATAAAACCTGGCATTGTGATGTATCTCATAGGTATGGGCTATTTCATGGATGATGATAGCATCGCTGATCTCGCTTTTATAGGCAAACAGACGGTAATCGAATTTGAATTGTCTCTTGGTAGGAAAACAAACCGCATAATAGGTAAGAAACAATCCTGTCCTGATTATATAGGAAGAAAGGTCTCTAGACATCATGTTTCCGATTTCCACTACTCTTTTCTTTAAATAAAGAAGGAATTCTTTCTTGTATCTGACTAAAGGATCTTTGCAGTTAGAAGGCACATAGAAATAAGTGTCGTG
>DHDT01000068.1:41595-41997 GCA_002399505.1 Caryophanales bacterium UBA4869
AGAAATAAGTGTCGTTGTCCTTCTTGCTGGGATCATCGGTGAAATATCTTTTCTTCCCTAAAATATATACATAGACACCAGGAACCATGAATGGTCTGTTCATTATCCGATTAGAATACTTTTTCAAACCTACTTTAACGATCTTGTCTACCATATCATAAGTCGTTCTGGAAGAAACATAGACTTCCATTTCACCATAGACTATCCTTAAAGTAATACCGTTATTATTGCTTTTTTTATACAGCTTTACTTTAAAAACAGTACCGTCTTCTTTTTGATACTGTCTTTCTCCGATATAGGTTCTTTTATCCATAATAAAAATATTCTAACACTAGTGCTTGATTTGAGGAACGATAGAAAGTATAATTTATAAGCTGATTTGCGGACGTGGCGGAATTGGTA
>DHDT01000068.1:42111-42548 GCA_002399505.1 Caryophanales bacterium UBA4869
TCGAATCTCTTCTGCTCCGCCATATTTAAATAAAAGCCCTATTTCTAGGGCTTTTTTAGTGTTTCAAGACCGAAGAAACAACACAAAAACACCGCCTCGCTTATAAAATTAAAAATTATAAAGCTTGATTCCGAACTCCAGATTAGACAGCTTTTTCTCAAGCACGTCTGCTATCCGCTTCTTCCATTATCCATTCTCCAGCAATTCGGAAACGTTACAATATATCTATTAAGCCATAAATCTCTACCCTGAACAATTCTGTAAAATTTGGTCTCTTTTGATCAAAATGAGACATTAATACTCGTGCAGACATGTATACGACCAATATAGGCCGCATAAGAACAATCACGGCTATTAGCACACTTAGCAAACCCTACTCCTTTAAGTTATTCAATGCTCATAGTTTTCTAGAACGGTGTAGGTAAAAAATCCACACC
>DHDT01000007.1:0-653 GCA_002399505.1 Caryophanales bacterium UBA4869
CCGTATCCGAAAGGATACTGAACGACGGCGTTATAGCCGGAGAGTTCTTTTCCGTAGCTGTTTAAAGTAGTCTGATCGAAGTATCCTTCTTGGTCGGCAGTCTCATACCAGCGATATCCGATATAGATATCTTCGGCATAATCGGTATATTTGCCGCCGCGTCCCTCATAGGTGTGAAGTGATTCGTTTCCGACGTTGACATAACTTGGAGCAGAAGCGAGAGAATAGGCTGCGGTATCGACCATCTTAGCGGAAGGATTGGTTCCACCATTGAGGATATCGACGACACCGGTTGTTCCATAATAGCCAGGATAGCCAATATTTAAGGCAGCATCGATTCCCTTATAGTCGACAAATCCCATTTCCATCGGAGCTGAAGTGTTGAAGAGGACGATGACTTTCTCGAAGTTGGAAGTCACCTTGTTGACTAACAAAGCTTCCTTATCAGACAAAGCCAGGTAATTGCGGCTTGTATCCTGTACGCCGTTTTCGTTGTACTGGCACTTAGGAAGATCGTCACCTTCAGTCGCACGTCTTGATAAGACGATGACGGCTGTGTCAGAGAAAGACTTGGCTGAGTTCATCAGACTTTCGGTGTAGAAGCTTTCGCCCGGTTCATAGAGACGATAATAGGTAGAGAACTGATCCTGATC
>DHDT01000007.1:761-2343 GCA_002399505.1 Caryophanales bacterium UBA4869
TAGGTAGAGAACTGATCCTGATCAGGAGCGCCTTCTCTTCTATAGGAAAGACTGTTGTAGGCAGTTGCTAAGCCTTCATTGATGCTGAAGCCGGCATTTCTAAAAGCACTGTAAAGAGAGACTTTGTCTGCTGAGTATCCGCCTTCTGAAGAACCGCCGCCCTGATAGAGGAATCCGTTATCGGAGCTCCCCCAGCCAAAGATATTGATGGCCGGCTTAGTCAAAGGCAGACAGTCATTCTCATTCTTTAAAAGGACAGAACCGTTCTGAGAGATCTCGATAGCGAGGTCCTTTCCAAGAGACATGGCGTTTTCGACTTCTTCTGTATCGTAATTGGTTTCGCTTTTGCTTAGGTAGAGATCGATAGTGCCGCCATACGTGAAGGCGACTCCATTTCCGATACCTAAAACAGCGGCGATCATAATGATGGTTGAAAAATTAGTAATTGCTGTTGTTCGTTTCACTTTAAAGCCCTCCTTTTGGGCTAACATAAAAGGTAAGTAGAATAAAGATGATTAATTAATAAATGTTTTGCTTATTAGGCGGCTTCGGCGGCGACGAAATTGGAAACGACAATCTTGAAGCAATCGGTATTGCAGAACTGGCCGTTTACTTTGATGTTGAACTGATGCATGCCGGCAGTGACACCGGTATTGGTTCCAAGTTCTACTTCTTTCCAGTTGTACCACTGATTTGTATCTGTTCCTCCGAACGAGGCAAAATCAGTGACAAAGGGTGTGTTCTCATCCAGGTAATACTGAACGTTGCTATCAAGGGAATAATTGCTTTCGTATTTGGCAGAGACAGTATAGAAGGTCAGATCACAGGTTCCTTTGACATTGATCTTGAAGGCGATGAGACTAGGCGCATCGATACAGGCTAAGCATTCTCCGCCGCTAGTGGGATATTTGGCTTCCGGCTGTTCGAAGAAATCACTGCATCCGGCCTGTAAAGTGCAGTTTGAAGTATCGCAGTCTTCAGCTTCGACGAGATAAGGATTTTCGATAGTTCTGTTTTCAGTGATGACAGCTAATTCATAGGCCACTAATTCATGGCTGGTTGAAGAAGAGCTGCTTGAAGCTTCCGAAGACTGATCAGGATGAACGAAGCTAAAACCGTCATCGCCTTTAGAAGAAGAGTTTTCTTGTACAGATGACGAAGAAACAGAATTCTTGGTTTCACCACAGCTGGCAATCAACAGAAGAGACATCATAAGGAAGGGAATCTTCATTAAACTTTTTTTCATAAACTTTTTTCTCCTTTATTTTGAGTTGTTTAAGTCACACAAAGACACGACACTTGCTAAAGCGTGGTGATTGTAGACAATTTGATAACCGCTTACAAGGATTTATGCGAAATCTTAACTTTTCCAATCGAAAATTTGTAAACGGATACATTTTTGAGGACGAAAATAACGTAACACATTTAAAACAGGCTATAAAAAATAGAAAAATGCTGAAAAACTGCAAAAAATAAGATTTCGAAGTGAAAAATGAAGATTACGAATAATTCCTTGAAAGCTCTTACACATTCATTTTATTATGTACGGGCTAAAGCAAAAGAAAGGAAAAAATATGAAAAA
>DHDT01000007.1:2428-2934 GCA_002399505.1 Caryophanales bacterium UBA4869
AAGAAAGGAAAAAATATGAAAAAACATATTTCCAAGACGTTGTTGCCTTTAATCTTAATCTGTGGTTTAGCTTTGCAGGCCTGCGCAAAAACTCCCTCTTCTTCTAGTTCTATAAGTACGGGAGGAAACTCTGTATCAGTTGGAGAAAGTTCCACTAAGCCTAGTGATTCTTCTGTAAAACCAGGCACTTCAACTCCTGTTTCTTCTTCGTCATCTTCATCCTCTTCTTCGTCTTCATCTGCTGTTCCGGCCGTTATTTCCGTCAAATTAGAGGGTGACACTTCCGTCAAGCTCGATTCCACCATCACTTTGACTGCCACTGTGACTAATGCCACCAACAACGCCGTCACCTGGCTTTCTTCTAAACCTGAAGTCGCCACTGTCGCTGACGGCGTTGTGACAGGTGTTAGCTTAGGAGAGACAGTCATCACCTGTACTTCTGTTGAAGATGACACCAAAAACGCTACTCTCACCATCACTGTAATTGATAAATATGATTTCCGCGT
>DHDT01000007.1:3033-3860 GCA_002399505.1 Caryophanales bacterium UBA4869
ATTGATAAATATGATTTCCGCGTCACTGAGAACAAGACTTATAAGACGGAAGTCGAAAATCTTGATCTGAGCGGATTTGTCGTCCGTCCTGACGGTGTGGCCACTCATCCGACTCCTGAATCCTGTATCGAGTCTTCCGATGAAGCCACTTTAGGAACCTCGGGCGGAAAGTCTATAGGATTCATCGGCACTGGAACCGTCATCAAAGCTTCTTTCTATTCTGAGAAAGCCTTTGTTCTTACTCCTATCGTCAGAATGGCTGATGCCGGTTCTGTCTTTGATGTCGACAACAACATCTCCTTCAAGGCCGATGAAAAGGCCATTGATTCAAATGGCTATAAGAGCTTCGGATCAGCTGAAGGAAATCAGTATTTCAATTGGAAGGATGTCGAATTAGATAAGGTCATTATGGAAGCCGGCGCTCACACTTTCACCTATACGATCACGGGATCACAGGGTATCAACCTCGATTGCTTTAAATTCACTGTCCAGGACTTCGATGATGTCAGCAAGTATAAACAGATTACCGAAAACGGAACTGTTATCGCTGAAGTCGAAAATCTCGACTTGAGTGGCTTTGTGGTCAGAGCCGATGTTGCTTCTTCTCATCCAGACGGTGCCTCCTGCATCGAAGCTTCCGACGAAGTCACTTTAGGAACCTCGGGTGGAAAATCAATCGGATTCATCGGTGCTGGAACTGTCTTGACTGTCAATCTGTTCTTGACTGATGAAGCAGTTGTCACTCCGATGGTGAGAATGGCCTCCGCTGATGGCACTTTCGATGTCGATGCCAACCTCGAATTCAAAGTCGACGAGACAGCAGTTAA
>DHDT01000007.1:3954-25496 GCA_002399505.1 Caryophanales bacterium UBA4869
CTAACATCTTTCCAATTCAAACGGATATAAAACATTTGGAAGTGCAGAAGGCAACCAGTATTTCAATTGGAAAGATGTTAATCTTACTTCTGTAATATTAGCTTCTGGTTTCCACACCTTCACTTATACCTGCAAAAACGCTGCCATCAACCTTGACTGCTTCAAGTTCCTGACTGAGTACTTTGGCGATACCGCATCTTCGGGATATCAGATCACTAAAAACGGAACCACTCTTATCGAAGCCGAGACCATGAAGGTCACCGATGGCTCCTATAAGGCCGAAGCTCCTACTGGAACTGCCTTAGAGACTACCTCTGGCGGTCAGTCTATCGGCAATGTCACTAAGGAAACAGTCTTCTCTGTCAATTTCAATCTTCATGAAAAGGCTACTGTAAACCTTGTCGCCCTGATGGCAAAGCCTGAAGCTGACTATGCCTTAGACGGAAATGTCGCTTTCAATTTAGATGATAAAGAAGTCACTCCCGCTGCTGTCACTTTCGGCAGTGTTGAAGGTAACACCTATTGGAATTGGAAAGAAGTGACTATCAGCAATACTCTCTTAGCTGCCGGTATGCATCACCTTACTTTGACCGCCACCAATGCCTTTCCCAATATGGACTGCATCAAGATCATCACTAACGGCTATGGCTCTGACTTCTTTGTAAAAGGTGCCGAGACTGTCCGTATTGAAGGCGAAAACGTTGATAAGACTAACCTTATCAGCGATGGCGGAAGCAGTTTCACTGAGACTTCCGACGAGGCCATTGCCGAAACCTCCGGCCACAGTCTTCTCTGCCACTGCAATCCCGGTTCTTATTTTGAAATCAGCTTCGAGAACACTATTGCCATCAATCTCAGTCTCAGCTTACGTCTCTCTAAATATGAAGCCCTGGTCATCGGCGAGAACTATTCCGTCTATGTCGATGGAAATAAAGTGGAATGGACTGACCCTACTTTAGTATTAGGAAAAGCCGATGAGACTCACACCAATGACTGGCATAACTGGAAAATCTGCGATGCCACTTCTAAGGCCTTAGAAGCTGGCAGGCATACGATGAAGTTCAGTTTTGAAAAGGCCGGTTGCAACGTCGATTACGTCGATTTCGTCTTTTTAGCCCCTGTCGCTGAATAGTTTCCTCAAAGCCTCGTTTTCCTGATTGATAATCAGAGAGACGGGGCTTTTTCAATGCAACAAAAAAGCAGCAGCTTACAAAAGCTGCTGCTTAATTTTTAAGTCTTATTGTTTAGAGGACTTGATTGCCGAGAGCAGTTCCCTTTTCAAGGATGTTCTTCTTCTCGGAATCAGTAAGGTCACAGGCCTTCTTGACCTTGTCACCATAAGATAGCTCAACCTTCAGGTCAAGCTTGAGGGCCTTGAAGGAAAAGTTGCCTTCAGTTGCAGCTAAGACTAGGTAGTCATAGGAATTTTCTTCGGTTTTATAGGCGAAAGAGACATTGCCTAAATCTAAGTCGATTCCAGCCTTGACGGGGAGGTAATCAGCACCTAAGGTAGCATAAAAACTGATCTTGCTGTCTTTGGTGAAAGTAGGAACCAGGGAAGCTAAATCAGAGGAAGTGGAACCGATCAGGTCACCGACATTTCCGATGATATCGGTCATTCCCTCTAAGATTTCATTATCGGAAACAGCGATATTAGTTCCGTTAAGAGACAAAAGGTAGGAATTGTTGATGTCAAAACTGAATTTGGTATTGTTTCCATCCTGGAGAAGCTTGATGGAATAGGCTGTGGAATCAGTGATTCCGGAGAAATCTTCAATCAGGTCTTCCTTCTGTTCATCGGTAATGGTGATGGCGGGAAGCTTTTCAAGATCAGCAAGGGATTCGGTTCCAAAGAACTTATTGAGGAAATTGTTGATGAGAGTCATAGAAGTGGTCTTGGAATAGAAGAGCTTGTCACCTTCAAAGGAACTCTTATTCTCGTTGACGGAATAAGAAGACTTGAGGCTGGTTGACGAATACAGATTATCGGAGATTTCGTTCTTGGTTTCGGCTTCGCCGCTGAAAGCGTACTCAGCCTTGCCCTCAGAAGCGGTTATTGAAACAGACCCGGCGTCTTTTCCCTTGCCGTAAAGGGTGATGCTCTGATTTTCACCCGAGAGGATAGCTGCAGCCTTAGCATTTAAAGAGAGAGAATTCTTGATGGTCGCTGAAGTCTCATCAGTGGTCTTTGTACTGTCGGTATTGGTCTTAGTGGTCTTTAAAGTGGCGGTTCCTTCAATCTCGGAATTGAGATCGATTTCGGCACCAAAAGACTTATTTGCAGGAAGAACGACAGTTCCATTCGTATAGGCGTCAATTGCGCCCTTAGCAGCGGCAGCTCTGGCGACACCGGAGAGCTCTTTTTCTCCGCAGCTAGTCAGAGTCATGACGAGTAGTAGAGGCAGAAGTCCAAACATTTTCTTTTTCATATTCAAATTTCCTTTCTTGGAGGCACCAACATTATAGATAAAATTGACCTATTTATCAATTAGTGCTCATAATAGTAGACCGAACCTGATGACGCTGTCTTCTTAGCGGAAGAGGCGTTATCCTGAAGAGAATAGTTGCTGATCATCCCTAACCAGTTCTTCTTGATGGTATAACCGTCTATCGAATAATAAGGAAGCTTAGAGGTATCAGTGAATTCTCCGTAATCATTTTTGAACTGAGTGACAAAGTCACTGTATCTCTTCATGTATTCAGAAGAGCTGAAGACCGTATCGGACGAGAGGTTGATAGGGGACACAGACAAATCCGTCAAGGAGGCACTTCCGCTGATATTGACAGTGACGACAGCATAGGCGGACAGAGAACACTTGTCCACAGTCAGTGTCGTCAAAGGCGTGTAGCCGTTGCCGTTATCCTTATAGCCGATATGAAGATTGACGGAATCTGGGAAACTGACACCGCTGACTGTGACAAAGTCAGCTAGGTTGACGTTGAGATCAAAGGAGTTTCCGTTAAGCTTGGCCGATTTGATAAGACCGGAGAAATCATTGTTCAAAGTTGCCGAACTGTCACTTCCGCTGACGCCGTTATAGATATTGGCAGCTGCCAGTTTTCCAAAGGACATGCTGTCGATATCGATGATATAGGTGAAGATATAGTAGGCGACGTTCTTTAAGACGTTTTCCTGAGTAGTCTTGAAGTATTCAGTCGATGAGTCGGTGGTTTTTGCCATCAGGACTTCTTTTTCGCTGATGAATATTTCAACGAAGATGGAATCGTTGTTGTTGAAGAGAATGTAAGCGTAGGCATGTTCGTCCTTGATATAGATTCTGGCATCGATATTGATGGTTGTGTCTTTCAAAGTGAAGAGGGCCAAGACTTTGATGTTGATGGTGAAGCTTCCTTCAATATGGAAGTAATTGGATTCCGTGTTATCGATAAGACAGTCGACTAAGGTGGAGAAATTGTCTAAGTTGATGAAGGAATCTTCATTGCCGGTATAGGAAAGAAGGTCAGGCACAGAGACAGAGGCGTATTCCAATAAGGAGATAGAAGCAACGATATGCTTAGTGGAATAGGTGGTATTTCCGATAGTATCTGTCGACATCGATGTCATGTAGGCGTCGATTGATACGGAAGTAATCTCTTTTTTGGCGCTGTCGAAGTTGACGACGATTGTATCCGTTCTTGTCGAATCATCGGGATTATCGATATCAGCGTCTCCGTTGAAGATACGGGAATCGACAGTCAGAGTAAGGGCGTTGTCTCCAAACTCCACCTTTTTGATAAAAGGATAGAAGAGAAGCTGACTGGGATCTTTATTGGAGATGCAGTCCATCAGGGGAATACCAGAGGAGGTGCTATTCAGGACCTTGAGATAACGGTAGAGAAGATTGGTGTCGTTGGTGATGCCTTTTAAGGAAGTGAAGATATCTTCGATCTTGTTCTTATGCATGATGACATGCATCTTGTCATTGTAGTCAGCCGTGACTTCTCCGATTGAGGAATCATAATTGAATTCTACCTTATGGTCGACATTGCTTTCACCCTTGTTGAGATTGGGGAGATTGAGAGTCATCGCTCCGTACATGCTGGGAATAGACTCTTTTGATCCGTTGACAGCTGCACTTCCATTTATCAAGGTGGTGGAATCACTTCCGACTGTCTTCAAGCTCGCATTTACTCCGATTCCATATTGATCAGCTGAGAAGTTTGGCAGATTGTAGAAGCTTTCCAGTAAGACTGCGGCGGAAGTGATTTGTGTATAGCCAGTCTTCTGGTTGAAGCAGTCAGCATAGTCTTTTAAAGACAAGGAGAAAGAGAGCGTGTTTCCTTCCTTATTGATATAGGTGGATACATTGATGGATTCTAAGGATATGTCATCACAGTCGACAGTCAAAGTGATGCTCCCGACTCTGTTTGCATAATCGGTATTGGCAAGAACCTTGATAGTATCCAAAACTATGACAAGCTTTGAAGGATCGCTGTTATCCTTGTCGATAGAGAGAATCGACTTAAGCGAAGAGAGATAGCCTTCTTTGATGAGATTGATATCACTCTTTAAAGGATCACTGTTTTTGATGGCGTTGATGATGTCATTCATAGAGTCTAGAGGATTAGCAGAAGAAGGAGCCTTAGTATCGATTACAGTCTTGATGTCACTGACAGAACTGTCGGTGATATAGTTCTTCAAAACCGTGTTGCCAAGGTTTAGTCCGTTATTATAGCCTAGATAGATGTTCTTATCCTGATAGAAGACTTCAACCTTGTTGTCACAGGATTCATCGCCCTTTTTCTGATTGGTATTGAGACTGAGATGATAGTTACCGTTTTTGAGAGTGTCTAAGCTAAGAGCGTTAAAAGAAGAAATGGCTGATAAATCCGCATCGATATCACCGCTTATGACATAGAGGTTGGAATTAGTGCTGTCGTTGTAATTGAGACTATAGGAAGCTGATACTTTCTTAGAAGATGCTAATTCAGATACTGTTTTAAATATTGGGACAATTCCACCGTAATCTTTATAGGAACTGTCAGTGCCTGGAACACTGATCCCGGTAAAATCATCGATAGAAAGAGACAGAGATTCAACGACGTAGTTCTTATAACTCAGATTCTTGACGGTGATATCAGTCAGGCCATAGGAAGAAGAGGTTTTGTCAGAGTTGAAGTTGACGCTGATTTTGATCAGGTTCTTTTCATTTTTGACATCTAGAGAAGAATCACCTAAGCCAAAGGCGAGACTGCTAAGCTCTAGAGTGAAAGACTCATCAGTCACATAGGAGAAGTCCGTGACAAAATCCCGATATTTGGAATAATCGCCCTTTAACAGCGAAGTGAAGGCACATTCCCCTAAGATTGAAGTGAGCTCATCGGCGATTCCCTCACTCGTCGAATTGCCGGTCATCTCACTGATATAGGAGAAGATATCCTTCAGCTCAGCGTCTTTGATTTTGCCTTTGAACTGACTGTCGTTAAGATCGATATAGGCTATAGGATAATCGAAGAATAAAGCCAGGGAATCATTTGTCGTTGATCCGCTGTAGGCTTTATGGTCAAGAAAGAGAGAATAGGTACCCTTAGTCAAGTCGCTGGCGACTTGACTGACATCAGCCTTCATGAGGCCTTCGACTTTGGAGACGTTTCCAGAAGGTGTCAGTAAAGACATGTCGATATTGATATCAGCCTTTTTCTTGTCGATTACCTTAGTGATGGTGGAAAGGACTGATTCCGAGGCATGAGTCATATCCTGATAGGAAGAAGAATCTACTTTCTGATAGGAGGAAGTGTCTTCGACTGAGCATAGGCCGTTGACTGAAATATGGGTCTTGTCGTCAAAAGAGATGCTGTCACTGGTTTTGATACCAGAAAGCTGGTTATCAGAAGTGGAAGAAAGAACCAGGCTAAAGGCATCGACCTTGGTGCTGTTGATTTCAAAAGAAGGGATAGTCAAAGTATAGTCTTTGCCAAAGTTGGCATTGTCGCTTTCTTGGATGTTATTGACGGTTTCCTTAGCTTTGCTGATGAAACTGTCGAGTTTTACTGACTCCAAGGAAGAGGAAGAAGGCAAAGAAATACCTAAGGTCTTGAGAAGAGACAGAAGATCATCGAGAGTTTCAGGAGCACTGACTTTCAGTTTCTGAGACTCGAAGCTGTGATTGACAAGACTCAAATAGGCATAACCGTCCTTCTCCATATTGAAATTGATCTTCTCATCGATCCCTTCATAGAGGACGTTTAAAAGAGCGGACATATTGAAGTCGAGAGAAGAAGAATCAGTCATATCGATAATGAGGTCAGTGAACTTCAAGGTGAGAGGCTTAGAGGAAGTGGTGGTGATCACTAAAGAGAGCTGGCTGAAATCAAGACCCTTGGCATTCAAAAGGTTATTGCTCATCTTGCTGAAGGAGTTCATTTCTCCTTCAGCATCGGTGGGCAGGGTAGGAAGGATTACGGTGCCTGTATCCTCTTCTTCCTGATTCTCAGCCTTGTTGTTGATGTTCTGGTTGATTCCTATTCCCGTCAGGGAACAGGCTGAGAGAATCAGGAGAGAAGAAAGAGTCAATATCAGCTGTTTTTTCATTATCTATGTTATTTTCTTATCTTCGTCTAGTCTTTATAGAAGTAGATGCTATCAGCAGTATAGGAAGTCTGATATTTCTTGGCCAAGGCGGCGTTATCGTAGACGGTGTAGTTGTTATAGACGCCGTACCAAGTAGTCTTGAAGTCTCCGATAGAGGAGATAGCATAAGAAGTGAGGTTTTCTTTATCTAAGGCATCAGAGACTTGGAAGTAACGATACATGGGAGAATCAGCGCTTTCGATAGCTGTCTTCTTGTAGTTTCCAGAGTTCTTCAAGGTGAAGGAGCAGAAGCAGTGAGCCTTGACGGCGTTATAGGCGTTGACATCAACGGCTAGAGTCATCGCATAGAAAGGAGTGTAGTTGTTGGCGAAGTTCTCATCAGTGTCAAGAGTGTTAGTCGTATAGCCTAAGGTGAGACTGGTCTTCTCAAAATCGACGTTGTCGATAGGAAGAAGAGAATTGAGATTGAGACCGAGATTGACAGTCTGGGAGGCAGTATTCAAAGTGAGATTCTTGATGAGGCCTGAGAAGTCATCACTGATCTTGATTCCTGAAGTACCAGAAGATGAGGAAGAATCGCTCATTCCCTTGAAGATGTAGGCTAAGGCGACCTTGCCGCCGAAGAAATTGTCGATATCGAGAACATAATCAGTCAGATAGTAGGCGATGTTCTTGACGATGTCTTCCTTAGTGGTCTTGAAGTATTCACTGCTGATTCCGGCAGTGGTTCCAGTCGTATTCTTAGTCTGCATGACATAGGTGTTGTCTTGGCTTAAGAAGAACTCCGTGGCTAAGAAGCCCTTGTCGGCGATAGTCTTGTTTCCGTTGTTGAAGGCGACATAGGTATAGACCTGTTCATCTCCGATATAGACATCGAGACTGACATGAGTGGAGATCAAATCGATGGTGAGATAATTCAGAGCCTTGGCGTTGATCTTGATGTCGCCTTCGATACCGTAATAGTTGTTTTCGGTAGTGTCGATGAGACAGGAAGTCAGAGTCGACAGGCAGTCAAGATCGACAAACTGTCCTTTAGTCGTATCCGAATAGCTGAGCATGGAGGCGGAATGATCGTAGGAGACGGAATCGTAGGACTTCAAGTCGATCTTGCAGTTGATCTTGAGGCCCTGGTATTCAGCTTCCAGTTTGGCATAGGTCAGATGCTTATCAATAGCATCATAGCCGATTTCGATAGTGTCGGTCTTTCCTTCGTCCTCATAGTTTAGAAGACGTCCGTCGACTTTGAGAGACAAAGTGGAGTCGGTGATCTCTACCTTATTAATATAAGGATAGGCAAAGAGAGAAGAGATATCCTTGGTTTCGATGACATCGGCAATGGGAAGAGAGTTAGTAGCTTTGTTTAATCCGTTCAGGTAGGCGAAGAGAACATTGGTTTCGGAATTATAGGAAGTCTTGACTTCGCTGTAGATGTCGGAGACTGTGGAAGTATGCATCATGATGTGCATGTTGTCGTTGTATTCGCCGACGAACTGTCCGCCTAAAGTCGAATCGTTCTGATAGTTGAATTCGACTTTCTGAGTGGCATCTCCTTCTCCTTTTAAGGAAGAATGAGTGAGATTGACAATACCGGAAGCCAAAGGACTGTTGATATCAGTGATGTCGGCCTTTGCTTCTCCCTCAAGTCCCAATATCTTCTTGTCGCCCTGAGTCAGGGAGGCATTGACGCCGATTCCAAACTTCTGCAAGTCAGTCTTGAGATTGTAGAAGCTTTCCATAAGTTCGCTGGCCTTGTTGATTTCAGTATAGCCTTTGGTGTCAGAAAGGATAGCCGGATCATTGACATTGCTGTTATAGCTGTCGAAGTTCATCGTGAAGGTCAAAGTGTTGGTGTTGCTGATAGCTAAGATGGCGCCTTTGCAGGTGATGGAGTCTAAAGACATGTCGGAAGTATTGAGAGACAAAGTGATGGCACCGACTTTATTGGCGATTGAGGTTCCCTCTAAGACATAGGGGACATCGAGAACGACGACGATCTTCTTAGGATCGGTGTTGTCTTTGTCGATAGAGACAAAGGACTTCAGAGAAGAGACATAGCCTTCTTTCAAAGCGGCTAAGTCAGCTTTGAGATTAGCGGAATTCTCTACCTCGCTGATGATTTTGTCCATGCCAGAGAGTGCTTCTGAGCTGTCGGCAGCCGAATTCTTGTTGATGACATCGACCATAGAGGAGATATTGGTCTTGGTGATGGAGTTTTTGAAAACGGTGTTGTCAGTAGTGATGTTGTCTTTGGTATAGCTGGTTCCATAGCCGAAATACATCGTCTCATCCTGATAGTTGACATTGACATTA
This sequence comes from Caryophanales bacterium UBA4869, assembly GCA_002399505.1. Taxonomy (GTDB): domain Bacteria; phylum Bacillota_I; class Bacilli_A; order RFN20; family CAG-288; genus Enterosoma. The sequence goes on from DHDT01000007.1 coordinate 12,797, forward strand.
TGAGTGCAGTTTTTGACGGCGGTGTTGAAGGAGAGATGATAATTGCCCTTGGAGATAGCAGCAGTCATATCATCGAAACCGGAAACCGAGCTTAAGTCGGCATCGATTCTTCCGGAAGCTGAATAGTTCTGGTCCTGTGACGAGCTATCAGCATACAGAAGAGAATAACTGGCACCGGCCTTCTTGTTCTTGACGATATCGGTGAGAGTGTTGAAGATAGGGACGATAGCAGAATAGCTCTTGTATTCGACTCTGTTGATGCTGGAAATAGAAGTGAAATCTGAGGGAGTCAGGGTGATATCGGCTTTCAGAGTCTGATATTGGAGACCGCCGACAAAGATAGATTCGATTTTCTTATCACTCTCATTGAGATTGAGCTTGACTGTGATCTTGTAGTCGCTTAAGCCAAAGGCCTTGGCGTTGATGACCATAGAGAAACCGACGTTTTCAGTGTAGCTGAAGGAATCGATGAAGGTCTTGTAGTTGGTGTAGTCACCAACAAGCAACTCGCTGAAGGCACATTTTCCTAAGACCGAGGTCAGAGAGGAAGAGATTTCCTCATAGCCCTGTTTTCCAGTCAGAGAAGAGACGCTTGTGAAAATAGAGGAGATGTCGGAATTGGTTATCTTGCCTTTGAACTGATCGTCGTTGAGCTTGATATAGGTAGTGGAAGCCGATCCTTCATAATTGATGTTCAGATTGTCGCTGTAAGTGTTGTCGCTGTTCTTTCTTGTTAAAGAGAGAGCATATTGTCCTTTGGTCAGATCCTTATCGACTGAGGAGACATCAGCCTGCATAAGTCCGCTGACTGTGGACTTTTTGCCGTTTGTGTCCAGTGCGATATTGATGCCGACATCCGTCTTCTTCTCACCGACGATCTTTGTCACGGTGGAGAGAATCGAATTGGTGGCATTGGTCAGATCCTGATAATCATCGAGATTGACGTTGACATAGTCGCTTTCAGCTAAGAAGTTGCAGTTGCCGTTTAATCCCAAAGTCACTCCGCCGGAGATTGACAAAGAAGAATCTGCTCCGTTCTTGTCGATGGTCTTGATGGCTCTCAGGGCATTGTTGGAGTCAGTCGACATCTTTATTCCGATGTTGCTGATAGTCGTTCCCTTGATATTTATATCCTCGAGACTGAGAGTGTAGTCATAACCGCCTAGATTGTTGCTGGTTTCGCTGTCAGCGACAGTGTCGATGATTTTCAGGGCCACATCCTTGATGGAACTCATATCGAGATTCCCCAAAGATGAAGAAAGATCAGGAAGAGAAGAACCGGTGATGACTTCGATCATATTCATGAAACTGGGGATGGTCTTAGGAGCGCTGAAGCAATAGTTGTTGTCTCCGTAGGAAAGATAGGCAAATCCGGCCGATGTGAAGTTGAGATTGATGGTCTCATTGATCTGACTGTTGTTGATTCCGTCATAGGAGAGAGTTAAGTCGGTTGAGAAATTCAAGTCGAGAGAACTGGAATCAGTCAAATCGATTTTCAGATTGTTCAAAGAGAGGTTGATGGGGTTTGTCGTATCGGTATCCAAAGAGACAGAAAGGTTATCGAACTTGAGTTCTTTGGAAGCAAGAAGGCTGTTGACCATCTTGGAAAACCCGTTTTCCTCAGTATCGTCCCCGTCCATGTCAGGATAGACGGTATCTCCGTCATCCCCATTGTTGCCGTTTGCGTTATCCTGACCCTTGGAATTGTCGCTGGCACCGAAAGAAAGATAGACGGCAGCGCCGCTAGTTCCTAAGGATATAAGACTGACGATTGTATAAATCAGGCCTTTTTTAAATTTTTTCATTTTTAGTTACCCCTTGATTATTTAGTTGATGACGGGAAGAGCTGGTATCCCTTGAAGTCACTGATATCCGAAATTTCCGGAATAGTGACCTTGACATCATTGAAAGTATCAGTATCGCTTCTGAAGTAGTAGGAAGTGAAGTTCTGCGTGGCCGGAGAATTGATGGGACCGATGACAGCCGTATATTCATCGACTGCCGTATGTGATATCAGATTGAATTCTTCATCGACCTGTATTGTGAGATTGGAAGACGAGAACTTCGGATAGGAGGCTAAGCCGCCGGTTGTCTTCATCTGAACGGAGGATTTGAAGGTTCCCTTATCCGGAGTCACTTCTACTTTTATTTCGTAGCCGCTTTTAGTCTTGGAGACCGAAGAGGAAGTGACAGTCTTCGGACCGATATCGTAGATCATGACGGCATTGACAACATGCTTGCTTTTCTCAGTGCTGGCCTCATAGACGCTCTGATCATTTGTCAGGTAGCGGTCAGTTATCGGACAGTCAGAAGAATAAGTGGAAGAAGTACAGTAATAGTTACCGCGATTGAGTTTTCCGTTGCTTTGAATGTAGCTATCATAAGTCACATTCTTGCAGGTAGGATTATTGGCCCAGTCTTCTTTCTTCTTGCAGTCATAGGTATCAAGTTTCTGATCGTGTCTGTCGTAGGTGCGGTTAGCAGTAGAGACGATAGAGGAAGAGGAGATATTCTGACTGAAGGTCTCATCGGGTGTGTTATAGACAGTCGATTCAATCGTCTGAGTGATTCCCGATGAGAGGACGGTTCCTTTGGAAATTGTCAGCGTATATTTTTCAGCTGCCTGTTTGAAGAGAGCATAGTTTAGAAGCGAATAGGCCTTGTTATCGGTATTGAAGGTATCGAGGAGAGTGTTCTTGCTGATATATGTGTCAAGTTCGTTTTTAGTCGGAATTGTACCATAGTTGCTGGCGTTATAGACAACAGCTGTCTTTGGATGCAAAGTGGTGTAGAGAGCATAGCCTCCAAAACCGCCGATCAGAGCAAAGGAAACACCGAAAATAACCGACATCATTATCGTATGTTTGGTAGCCTTCGACATAAAAGGCCCCTGTTTCGTTTCTTTAATTTCACTAACCTGCTCAGTAGACGAGTCAGTTTCGTGAATACCCTTGTTTTTCATTAGTTTCAGATATAATCCTATCAACGAATGAAACATACTAATTAATCAATATTTAGTCAAATGTTGTCATTACAAACAATAGAATATGAATATATTATCTTCCTGAATAGTTTTTCAATAAAACCATTATAGAAACAAAGCTAAAAAAGCCCGATGAAATTATATTATCCACTATGAAAAGTTATGTATAAAAACCTTGCTTTTTGACTAACTGATTTTTATTTTATTCAGTCCTCTTTTTTAAAGATTTAGAGTAAAGAAAAAGACAGCGGATTTTCCCCGCTGTCTTGGTATAGATGCTGACTTTTTTAAGCCTTGATAAGGAGAGTCTTATAGGTCAGTCCCTTATAGGGAGTGGCCGAGAAGAGTGTGGTGTCGGAATAGGATATCTGAAGTTTGTTTAATAAGGCGATGGCTTTTGCTGAAGTGACATTAGAGCCGGCGTCCTGGAAATTCAGATAGAAGTCACCGGTGATGTTGTTGTCTTTGACGGCTTTGAGGACTCCTTCGAATTCAGCGCTGCTTTCAATGTAGAAATCATAGTCGGTTCCCTTGATGTCGTCATTAGCTAAAGCCAGAGGATAGAAGGAATCGGCATTTAGAGTCTCGGGGTAGATCTTCTGAACAGGATAGTAATCGCCTACGGCATTGAAGTAGGTGGCTTTAGTCAGGAAGGCGGAGTAGTCGACCAGGCCGACATTGGTGTCATAGATATCAATATCAGAATCGTCTTTGGTATTCATGTCATACTGACCCCAGGTCCCACAGACCAGATACCATTCATTTTCGAGCTTGATGTAGTTCCAGGCGTGACCGGCCTCACTGGAGTCATAGCCATAGGCTCTTACGACATCGAGGTTCTCGATGCCGGCCATTAAGGCGATAGTCTTCGAGAAGCCGTCACAGACGGCATTTCGGTACTGGAAGATGCCGTCGAGATAATAGGCGGTGTTTCTGTACCAGCTGTCCTGATAGGTATCAGAGGCATAGTAATCATAAAAGGTATTGGTAGTCAGCCAATCATAGATAGCCTTGATCTTGTCGAAGTCATCCATTTCATCGTTGACGATATAACGGAGAATATCGCGGGCCTGTTCATAGAAGGCTTGAGCCTTAGTGCCTTCGGTTTTGAAGGTAGGAACATAGTTTTGATTGACACAGTACCAAAGCTCTTCCGGATTGGAGACTTCATGGGAACCGAGATTGCTCTGGTCGAGCGGGAAAGATTCAAAGTCATCATTTCTATGAGTCATAGTCTTAGTCGAAAGCTCTTTGTTTCCATAGGTGATGTCAGGATAGTATGCGCCCTGTTTTCCGTGAACGGTTGCTATGTTGGTATCGGCCGATGTTATGGTGAAGGTATTGGTGAGGTTTGTGCCTTTAGAATATTTGTAGGCAGAATAGGAGGCGATACTGTCAAGTTCCGGATAATAGGTGATGAAATCATCAGCTGTAGTCGTGTTATTGAAATTGAAGGTGATATTGACTTTGCCGTAATGATTCAAGGTAGCAGAATTAAGATAGTAGGCAGCTTCTGAGATATTGCCGGCGACATGAGTATCAGGGTCCGTGCCAGTATAGGTGACATCATATCCGAAAGTGAGAGTTGTATCATAGACAGTCACTTCGGCGACATCTTTAAGCCCGTTAGAAGTAGAGACTGTGATATAGCTGACGCCGGATTTGATTCCGGTTACTTTGCCGACGCTGTCAACTGTGGCAACACTTTCGTTGTTGGAGCTGAAGGAAACTGAAGAAGTGGAAGGAGTCACGACATAATCAAGGGTGACTGTTTTCCCTTTCTGAATGGTTATTTCGTTGTATTCGTTATAGTAAAGGGAAGTGGCAGGATTATCTAGACTGCTGCTATCCAGATAAGAAACCGGAGAAGAGACACTTCCAGATGAAGTATCTGAATTACCGACAGAAGAACCGTTCACAGTCGAATTAGGCTGACTAAAAGATACTCCGCAGGATGATAACAAAGCGGCTGAGAGAATCAAAGATGAGAGGACTAAAGAAAACTGCCTTCTTTTTCTAATCATGATTTATAGTGCCTTTCTTTTTGAAAGGTGAACAAAAGTAGATATTCAATTTTAAAATTATTCCCGTTCAATATCAATAAAATTGCACTGCAGTTTAATATAGAAACGTTAAAAAGATATATCGTATGGAAAATAAGGGAACTTCGAAGACGGAAAAAGCAGAAAACACTATTTAAAATGATACTGGTTCAAGCATAGCATAAATATAACACTGATATATCAAAACCGATGATGACAATGATATAATCCTCCCTAAGTGAGGCAGTTTTATGATCGTATATTCAGGAACAAAAAGAGAGTTCTCCAACGATGTCCTCTATGGAATGATAGCCGACAAGATCAAGACAGATTTAAAGAACAGAGGAATCAATGACGAGAACGTCAGAGAGTACAATTCCTGGAATAACTCTCTCCGTTTTATGAAAGACGTCATCGATGACGATAAGATACCTGATGATGTCAGCATCAATATCGAATATGAGATACCACTGACATCAAAGAGAGTGGATTTCATAATAGCCGGAAGCGATGAACTTGGAAAAGACAATGTCATCATCGTTGAACTGAAACAGTGGTCTACGGCTAAGAAAGTAAACGATGAAGAATGTCATACTGTGAAAGCCTTTGTGGCTGAAAGAGAAAGAAAAGTTCCTCATCCCTGTTATCAGGCCTATTCCTATAAAGTCCACATTATGAACTATTCCAAGGCCTGTGAAGATAAGAACCTTGCTCTAATACCATGTGCTTTCTGCCATAACTTCTCAGAAGACAGCCGAAAAGAACTCGAAGATCCAATCTATGATACCTGGCTTAGGGAAGCACCTCTGTTTCTAAAGAAGGACCTGTTCCGTCTACGTGAATTCATCGAGAAGAGGATAAGCAAAAGAAGTCCGAACGGAAATCTTCTCTATGAGATAGATAACGGAAGAATAAGACCGGCTAAAGCTCTTCAGGACTGCATCGGAAGGATGCTTAAAGGCAACAGGGAATTCATTCTTCTCGATGATCAGATAATAGTCTATGACCGAATCATGAAAGCTTTTCACGATTCGATGAAAGATGAGAAAAAGAGAGTAGTGATAGTAAAAGGCGGACCGGGAACCGGTAAATCAGTTCTGGCCATCAACCTTCTTGTTGATATGATAAAAGAAGGAAGAAACTGCGCCTATGTGACTAAAAACAGCGCTCCCAGAAAATGCTATACGGATATTCTCACTAAAGGAGACAAAATCGACAAGGTTCAAGTCAGTGATCTTTTCCGTTCTCCTTTCCGTCTCTGCTCTCTGTATCAGAATACCTATGACTGTCTTTTGATCGACGAAGCCCATCGTCTGGTGAAACAGATGTATGGTGACTTTCAGGGACAAAACGAAATAAAGGAATGCATAGATTCAAGTCGAGTCTCGGTCTTCTTCATCGACGAGAGTCAAAGGATAACGACATCTGATATCGGAACAATTGACGGAATCAAAAGCTGGGCCGGCAAAGAAGGTGTAGAACCCTCCTGCTTGATTTTTGATGACGACATGGTTTTGAGAAGCGAATTCCGCTGTAACGGAAGCGATGGCTACATCGCCTTCCTCGACAATGTCTTAGGGATAAAAGAAACAGCTAATCGAAACTTTGATTACGAAGGATTTGACTTGAAGGTATTTGATGATCCTGTTTCCATGAGAGAAGAACTGAGAAAGAAAAACCAGAACAACAAAGCCAGGATGGTAGCTGGCTATTGTTTCGACTGGAACGTCAAAAATAACCGCGGTCCTTACGATATCATTCTCGATGGCGGTCTTTTCAAAGCCAAATGGAATTTAGTCAAAGACGGCAGTTCCTGGGCTATAAAAAAGGACTCTTTCGATGAAGTCGGCTGTATCCATACAGCCCAGGGACTGGAGTTTGAATATGTAGGTGTCATAATCGGAAATGACCTGATATACAGAGAGGGAAAGGTGATGACTGATAGAACAGCCATATCTAAAGATGACAAGTCTTCAAAGATAAGAACCTGTAAAGATGAGGAACTAGCCGACACTCTGATCAGAAACACTTATAAAGTACTTCTGACGAGAGGTCAGAAAGGCTGTTATATCTACTGTACTGATAAGAATCTACGTGAATATCTGAAAGAAAAAATAGGGTATAAATATATATTAGTAACTAACTAAGATTTGAAAACTATAGCTTATATTACTTTCACCTAATATTGTCAAGACTATATTGTAAGCGAATTAACATCTATAATAACAAAAGAAAAATCCTCCTTTCGGAGGATAATTACCCGCCAACGCAGGTTGAAGATTTGGCATTACGCTTATTTGGACTCGTATTGTTAAATCGTCTACATTGTATAGCGGAGAAAAGGAAATGTCAAACATGAATGAAGAGCAAAATGAAAAGAAGTACTACCTGGGACTCGATATAGGAACGGACTCTGTAGGTTGGTGTGTAACCGATAGAAACTACAATATTGTCCGAAAAGAAAGCAAACACCTTTGGGGCGCCAGGCTTTTCAGTGAAGCTCAGGACGCTTCTAAAAGAAGAAATTTCAGAGAAGCCAGACGAAGACTTGAAAGGAGAAGATGGAGAATCCTTCTTCTTCAGGATATCTTCAAAGATGAAATGGATAAGAAAGACCCTAATTTCTTTGATAGACTTAATAATTCCGCTTTCCATATGGAAGACAAAGCAGAAAACACTAGACTGCCCTGCCTTCTTTTCAATGATGAAAATTATTCTGATAAAGAATATTACAAAGAATATCCCACCATTTATCATCTGAGAGAAAAGATGATTGATCATCCTGAAATCAAGTTTGATATTAGGATGATTTATCTTGTCATGGCTCACATGATCAAATATCGTGGTAATTTTATTAAAGTAGGCAAGATGGAGAATATCGGAAATGATCCTAAGACCATTATTGATCTTTTTAATCAGATCAACGATGCCTTTGATAACCTTTATCAGCCTGATCAGGATAATGATGACAGTCCTATGCCTTATGAGAAAATCAACTGCACAGATACAGCAGCTTTGAAATTAATTGAGGTGTTTAAGAAAAACAATAAGGCAACCGAAATGACTGAAGAGGTGAAGAAAGCCCTGGAAATTGATAAAAAATGCGATAAAAAGACACAATCCCTCTTGTCTTTAATTTGCGGTTCTGAAGTCAAAATTTCAAAACTGTTTGTCTTTGATGAGGAACTGTCAAAGGAAGATGATGTTATCATTGAACTCGGTTCTTCAACATTTGATGGTACCACCCTTCCTGAAATCAGCAGTAATTTCGGAGATGAAAAGACAAATATCATAATTTTAGCCAAGAGTCTTTATGACTATCGTGTTTTAGCAAATATTCTTCAGGGAAAAGAATATATATCTGAAGCTATGGTAGAAATCTATAACGAACATAAGAAACAGCTTAAAGAACTCAAAGACCTGATAAAAAGATATTCACCTAAGTCCTATTCTTCTTTCTTCAGAAAAACATTTGATGAAAAAGGGAAACTGATCGAGGCTAATTATTCTAACTATGTCGGTTACTGCAATGTCAAAGGTAAAGAATATTGCGGAAAACATAGTACTAATGAAGAGAATCTTTATAAGGCAATCAAAGCGATTTTGCCTATCAAAGAAGCCGAGAATCCAGAATACCAATTGTTGAAAGAGGAAGATAGAAAAACTCTGATCGACATTTCTAAATTGATGGAGGCCAATAAGTATCTTCCCAGACAGAACTCAGGATCTAATGGTGTTCTTCCTTATCAGCTTAATGAGATGGAAATGAATAAGATCATAGATAATCAGAAAAAATATTATCCTTTCTTAGGAGAGATGGATACTGATTATCTGAATCCAAAATCACAGAGTTATAAGATAAATTCTATCCTTACTTTTAAGATCCCATATTATGTTGGTCCTCTTTCTGATCGTCTGAATCCTGACACTAATGAAAAATTCGATAACCATTGGGCTGTTAAATCAAAACAGGGCGTGAAGATCACCCCTTGGAATTTCCATGATATCGTTGATAAAGGTGCTACTGAAGAACAGTTCATTGAAAATCTTAAAAACCCCTGTAGTTATCTGATAGATGAGACTACATTGCCAAAATTTTCCTTATTGTACACGGAGTTTGTTCTTTTAAATGAGATGAATAATTGGCTAATCAATGGGCTTCCTATAACCAGTGATGATAAAAAATACCTATTTGAAAAAGTCTATCTTAAATACAAGAAGCCAGGCATAAAAGCAATTAAAGCTTCGCTAAAGGATAAATACTCTCAGGAAGTCAGTTTGAAGACCAGAAACGGAAAGGATGTGGAAGCCGAAGATATTCACGCTAACCTGTCAAATTGGATTGATATGGCTTCTGAACGAGGATTCGGTCCTGGTTTCTATAACGATTTGGAAAAACGAAAACTGGCTGAAGATGTCATCTATAATATCAGCGTCTTTGAAGATAAGAAGGTTGTTTCCGAAAGGTTAGATTCTTTGCCTCTTACTGAACCTCAGAAGAGATACTTCTCCTCCCTCTCTTATAAAGGCTGGGGTAAATTATCAGAGAGATTATTAAATGGAATGACTGTTGAAATGACAGATACTGATACTGGAGAAGTTCTTCCTCTAACTGTAATTCAGATTATGAGAAAGACCAGTCAGAATTTTATGGAGATTGTTCGTACTGGTGATGCAAGCAATGGATTTATGCAGCAAATCTATAAAGAAAACGTCGCAAATAATCCCACCTTGGATGACTTGATTGATTCAGAATATGCAAGTCCTGCCATGAAGAGATCGCTTCGACAGACTATGAAGATTATTGCGGAATTGAAAAAGATCCTTCACATCGATCATTTTGATACTTGTTTTGTCGAATGCACTAGATCTCCTGATGCCAAAAAAGAAAGAACTATGTCTAGGAAGACACAGCTGCAGCAAGTATATGCGGCTGCTAAAGGCTTAGCCTCAGAGATTAACTTAGGAACTCTCAAGAATGAACTTGAAAGCGTGGATGAGCAAAAATTAAGAAGCAAAAAGTACTTCCTTTACTTTATGCAATTAGGCAAATCTGTGTATACAGGTGAACAAATAAGCCTGGATGACATTGACAAGAATTATGACATTGATCACATCATTCCCCAGGCTAAAGTCAAAGATGATAGTTTCAATAATACCGTTTTAGTTGAAAGAGGCCTTAATATCAAAAAGAGTGACCTTTATCCAATTCCTGATAACTGTATTACAGAAAAAGGAAGAGAATGGGTTGATAAGCTTTCGCATATAGGAAACAAACATTTCTCTTTAATGCCTTCTGATAAGGCCAAAAAGATTAAAAGACCTTCAAGTGACTATCTTACTGATGATGAATTGGTCGGGTTCGTCAATAGACAGCTGACTATGACTGACCAGTCAGTCAAGGCTGTCTGCGATTTGATCAAGCAGACAGATTCCAAGACTAAGGTTGTTTTCTCAAAGGCGAGTCTGGTTTCAGATTTCAGAAACGTTTTCGATATTGCCAAATGCCGTGAGATAAACGATTTCCATCATGCTCATGACGCCTATTTGAATATCGTTGTCGGCAATGTCTACAATAAGACTTTCAGCTCTTGTTTTGATAAGAGCATGTTGGAAAGAAGCAAGGATTACGCTGAAAGTCTTAAAATCAATCCTGATAATTTCTTCCGCAAGGACAAGACGATATTCAATACGGATACCAAAGTCTGGATAGCCAAGCACTATGATTTTGATGAACACGGTAATCCAATTGAAGATCCTGAGTCTAAAGGAACAATTGACTTGATTCGAAAGAGCATTAGCCGTAATGATCCCCTTGTCACCCAGATGATGCTCACTCAGACTGGGTTTATTAATAAAACTCACATTCATTCTCCTGCCGAAAAGAGTTCAGTGATGCCCTTGAAGTTTTCTGGTCCGTTTTCCTCTGAAGGATGGCAAGAAAAATACGGCGGCTATAATGAATTGACAGCTCCTTTCTATATGTTAATCAGATCAGAAAGCAAACCGAAAAAAGGTAAACCTTCGAAGCATATTTATTCGCTGGAGAATATTCCCACTGTTGATTTGATTCAGAATAAAACTAAAGAGCAACAAATTGAATACCTCAAAGCAAAATATAATCTTCTCAATCCGGAAATAGTTCTTGATAAGATTTTGATAAGAGGAATACTTGAGTTTTCGAATTCTTCAGATCCTTCTGATTTTAAGAAGTGTACAAGGATGGGCATCTCCTGTAAGTCAAATAATGTTATTTCATATGTTAATCTATTCGAATTTAAATGTGATGTCACGAGGCTCAAATACATAAAACAGGTAGAGAAGAAAAGTCAGGAGTATATAAAGGCGATGGGAAAAGATAATCAGAGCAATGTCGTTCGTTCTGATGGAACTTTATTACTGAAAAGCTTGGTAACAAAAGAAAAGAACATTGAATTGTTTGAATATTTACTTAGTGAGATTCAGAAGAGGGATTGTATTAAGAACATTAGAGGAATCCAAAAACTTATACCCCAAATTGTGGACAAGAAGGATGCATTTGTGTCTCTTTCGATTCTTGAACAATGTTATGTTATATCCCAGCTTATTGTTTTGATAAATTGTAAGAAGATGACTTCAGATTTGGTTTTGATTGGGCTTCCTAAAAATGGAGGATCTAAGACCACTAATAAAAAACTCCCTGTCGGAACAAGAATTTTGGCTCAGTCTGTGACTGGTTTCTACGAAAAAGTTCTCTACACTATACCGGAGGATTAGTTTATGGGGTTCAGGATTGTAAAGATAAATAATCGCTCCAAACTTGAAACCCAATTGAATTACCTTGTCTGTCGAAACGAGAAGGAGACTCGCATTCTTTTAGATGATATTTCCGTTTTGATTATTGAAAACCAGCAGGTTTGTATTACAGCAGCATTGATGTCGGAACTGATTAATCATAAAGTGAGGGTTATGTTCTGTGACAGCAAACATAACCCTCAAGGAGAATTGATGCCATATTCCTCCTGCTTTGATTCTTCTTCAAAGATCAGAAAGCAGGTCTGCTGGGAAAAAGAGGCGGCTGATATATTGTGGAAGGATATAGTCAGGCAGAAAATCACCAATCAGGCCCTGGTTTTAAAAGAACGTGGTTATTTTGAATCCCTTGGCATTTTGATAAACTATCTCAATTCTATTGAATTGGGGGATACTACTAATAGAGAAGGCTTGGCAGCCAAGTCTTATTTTCCGGCTATATTTGGTACTGGATTTGATCGAAGGGAAGATTCAGATATAAGAAACACCTATCTTAATTATGGCTATTCCTTGATATTAGGTATGGTAAACAGGGAGATATCAATTTCTGGATATCTTACACAATTAGGAATTCACCATATCGGTAATACCAATCCTTTTAATCTGGGGTGTGACTTGATGGAACCAATCAGACCCCTGGTTGATAGGATGATTATCAAAGGGGATCTTAAGGCTGATACTTTCAAAGGTACTTTGCTGAGTATAGTTTCTGAGCAGGTTCTGATTGATGGCAGAGTGATGATTTTAGAGAATGCCATAAGGTATTATGTGCTCAGTTTCTTTCAGGCTATGCTAACAGGACAGCCTAAAGATCTGCGACATATAACATTTCCAGATGAGCAACTATAGATATATGAGATCACTGTTAATGTTTGATCTCCCG
>DHDT01000007.1:25672-26527 GCA_002399505.1 Caryophanales bacterium UBA4869
CCATTTTGTTAAAATGCTTAAAAGAAACGGATTTATTCAGTTCCAGGAATCCATCTATGTGAAGCTTTCCATGAATGATTCTGCTGCTAAGGCAATGTGTGATACTATCAAAAATAATATTCCTCCTGACGGATTGGTTTCTATGCTTACTGTTACTGAGAATCAATTCAGCAAAATCGATTTTCTATTGGGGTCTTTTGAAACTGATATCGTCAACTCAGATCAAAGGGTGGTTGAACTATGAGAATCTTAAAACAGAAAAACATCAATAAGGAGATCGTTTTGGATAAGAGTACAATCTTTAATCTGGTAATTGAAAACCCTCGATATTATCGCGATTGTATCAATAAGATCACCTGCCAACTCAACTCTGAAGAGGAGTATTTTCTATATTATGACAATGACAAAGAAGAAGACTTAAGCAAATGTTCTTTTATTATTCCTAACCCTCTTAATATTGAGATAGATGAAAAGAAGATAAACACCTTAATTCAGAAAGATATTTCAGGGAAAATGAATATCTCAAATAAAGAGGAATATCAGCTTCTTTTAAATACAATAAACGAATACATAAGCAAAATCAGTTATGATTATCCTCTTCCTCTGACTTTCGATACTGAATTGACACTTCAGTCTTTCCTGAAATCTATTTCTTTGCAGGTATGTGACGACTATCCTGATTATCTTCAATATCTGATCAATCAGATAAAGAAGATTTCCATTGTCTTAAAACTAAATCTCTTCTTTATTGTCAATCTTCATGATTATCTGACTGAAGAAGAAATGAATAGCTTTGTCAAAGAAATGAATTCTCTGGAATTATCCTTTGTTTTGATTTCTTCTCATCTTCCTTTG
>DHDT01000007.1:26717-26870 GCA_002399505.1 Caryophanales bacterium UBA4869
CCAAATCTGAAGATGAATTCATCATAAGAATAGATAATGATCTCTGCGAACTTCATCTTGAATCAAAAACAGTAAAAGATTAAAATATTAGAGATTTAACAAGAAAAAGCCTCAATACGCACTCTATTTGAGGTTTGGGTGTATTGTTAAAAT
>DHDT01000049.1:0-7104 GCA_002399505.1 Caryophanales bacterium UBA4869
CCATGTTTCTGCTTCCTTTCCACTGAAGGATAGCCGAAAGACGGGAAACAGACCAGAGTGTAGTTTTTTTACGTACACGTTGCTTTAAAGAAAAACCATCATTTGTAAAATCTGGGTTTATAATTTAAATGGTTTTTTTATAGGAGGATTATATGAATCTATTGAAAAAATCTATTGCTGAGATGATTGGAACTTTCACTCTTGTATTTATCTCTTGTGGTGTTGCCGCCGCTACCGGAGGAAGTCTTGTCGCTACTTCTCTGGCATTCGGTCTTTCTCTTATCGCCATGGCCTATTCTATCGGACGTATCAGTGGCTGTCATATCAATCCTGCTGTTTCTATCGGTGTTTTTGTTAAGGACAAATTATGCAAAACACCTAAGGATCAGGCTTTTTCTTTAAAAGAGATGGTTTGTTATATGGGCTCTCAGATTCTTGGCGGATTCATCGGTGCCGTCGCTATATTCGGCATTGCCAAGGCCGGTGACATCAAGCTTCTCGGTGATGCTTCAAACTATGCTTTAGGTTCTGGAGCCGCCGCTTCTTCTTATCCAGGAACCGGTGCCATTATTTCTGCTTTGGCAATCGAACTTGTTCTCACTTTCATCTTTGTCTATCTCATTCTCAATGTGACTTCTGCTGATTTTGCCGCCCCTAAGATGGCTGGACTTCTTATCGGCCTTACTCTTACTGTTGTTCATCTTCTCGGAATCAACTTCACCGGAACTTCTGTCAATCCTGCCAGAAGTCTTGCTACGGCCTTAGCAGCTGCTATCTTTAATGGAACCACAAATGCTTTGTCTCAGGTCTGGATATTCTTTGTCGGGCCTTTGTTAGGCGGTGTCTTAGCGGCTGTCGTCTACTTCGTTTTAAACTATAAGAAAAACGTTGTAGAAAACACTGAAAAATTAGATAATTCCGCCGTTTCTTCGAATAAATAAGGACTAAAAAATAAGCTCTTCGATCATATGATCAAAGAGCTTTTTAAGTGGCTGTAAAACGTTTTCATTTATAAAAAGAATGCTTTCTTTGGTAAAAACGCTCTCTTTTATAATTAGAAACTTTATGTATATTTGCCCATAATCAATGGCTTTTACATCAAAAAAAATAAATGTAAGCAATTTCTTTTTTTAATAGTTTTAATTTCATTATTAAAACTATATAATTATGCTGTATAGCAAATAGATAACTATGAAGCATAACAGGGGAAATAATTATGAACAAAAAAACTGAATCAGCGAAAAGACTGAATTTTCTCAACTTGCCTGATGGTGTTTATTTTGATGAGAAATCCTTTGGAATGATTCACCTTATGACGGCTCAGAAATCAATTTTCGGGATCGACGAATATGTCTACAAGGGCAAAATTCACAAGGGCCGCTGCTGCTTCCTTACCGGAAAGAACTTATCCAAATGTGCCCCTTCCGGTGATAATTGGAATCACGGATTCACTCTCGAAGGTATCGCTCAGGAAATCTTCACTGTCGATAAGGCTCTGATTGCCAAGAACGCGGCCGAAAGAAGAACCTTCTGCTACACCAATTCCAATTCCGTTCTCAAGTTCGTCGGAGATCCTAAGAAGAATTACAATATCTTCGCCAGAATATATGAAAATGCCTATGGTATCGGAAACTACCGCTGGGTTGTCATCTACGCCGAAGCCGCTAAAGCTGAGTAAATAAAAATAAGCCGCAGAAATGCGGCTTTTTCAATGAAAAAAGTCTCCAGACTGTGGAGACTTTTGTCGTCTGATTTTTGATTAGTCGATCTTTTCGAACTGATCAGCGGTAGCACCGCAGACAGGGCAGATGAAATCGGCGGGAAGTTCTTCTTCATCGGTTTCATAGACATAACCACATAACATACACTTGAAATGATGCATCTTTTTATCCTCCGTTTGGATATGTCTTAAACATAGTTAAGACAATAATATTTAACCATAAAACTAAGGCAAAAGAGAAATAATGCTTAAAAAACAAATTTTCTATCCACCCCTGTCTGATAAAATGATAAAATCTTCTTTGTCAGAAAGGCGGGTAAAGCGTGGTGATCGTAATAGGTGGAATGATTGGTCTTGGAAAGACCACAACAGCAGGTATCTTACATGATGAGATGAATATTCCGGTGTATTACGAAAGCGTTGAAGGAAACAAGGTTCTTCCTCTTTTTTATTCTTCTACTCCGGAAGAAATAGCCAAGAACCGTTATGCTTTTCTTCTGCAGCTTACTTTTTTGAGCAATCGTTATCATTCGATAAAAGAAGCTTTGACTCACGATAACGCTGTTCTTGACCGCTCTATCTATGAAGACTACTATTTTGCATCTCGCAATCACGATTTGGGAAGAATCTCCGATTTGGAGATGGAGACTTATACTAAGCTCCTCGATGAAATGATGCTCGATGTCAAGGGAATGCCTAAAAAGGCACCTGATGTCATGGTTTATCTAAAAGGCAGTTTCGATACCGTCATCAACCGCATCAAGACCCGTGGCCGTTCATATGAAATCAATCTGGAGTTAGTTTCCTATTATCACTTCCTGTGGGAAAAATATGATGAATGGGTCTATGAATCATATAAAGCCAGTCCGATTATCACTATCGATGTCGATAAAGTCGATATCCTCAACAGCAAACGCGACCGCAAATGGCTGATTGCCGAGCTGAAGAAATACTGTTCTCGTCCCCATCCTCTTGCTAAGTGAATCCAGGCCCTTAGGTGGGCCTTTTTTCTTGCTATCAATATAAAGAGATGCTATATTAACAAAGTTATCGCGTGGGTCTTGCCCAATGAAACCCCACGTAAAACATTAACAGGGGGCTTTTTTGATGAATGATAACGATAAGACTGTTTCAGCAGCAGAGAAGAAACATCCGATACGGGATTATTTTCGGTGCTTTAAGCTTGATACGAGAAGCATAGCGACTAATAGCATCATCGCCGCCATGTACGTTGCTCTGACCTATGCTTTTTTCTTTACTTCTTATGGAACTCCGCAAGTGAGAGTCTCTGAGCTTTTGATGATTCTGGCTTTCTTCAATCCTAATTACACGATAGGTCTCACTATCGGGTGCCTTCTTGCCAATATCTATTCTCCGGCCTTTGGACTGACTCCTTTGGACATGGTCTTTGGTACTCTGGCTACTTTCCTAGCGTGCATTTTGGAGAGTCTCTGCCGCCATATGCTGATCGCTTCAATAATGCCGGCTATCACTAACGCCTTTATCATCGCCTATGAATTGACCTTTTTATCCAACATGGACTTTGGCGGTCTTTCTACTTCCGTATTTTATTGGACAAATTTCGGCTGGGTATTCTTGGGTGAGATAATAGCTGTCAGTATTATCGGATATATCCTGTTCTTTGTCGTGCTTAAAAAGAGTCCCGGCTTTGGACGGGTGATAAATGCTAAAAGAAATCTACAATTCAAGTGGTGATTAAAAAGGATGGGCAAAGGTCCATCCTTTTAATCTTAATCAAAGTTTTATTTTCTTGTTTTTGCGTCTGTTTTCGCTTTGGCTACATCAGTAATACGTTTAGTCTTCTCTAATTCTTTGAGATTCTCAGCTAAGGCTTTCTCATATTTTCCGTTGAGCCAAGGCTCGTAGAACTTCTCTCCGACTAACGAATCAGGCAGGTATTCAAGCATCTTCCACACTTGTGGAAGATCATAAGGATAGCTGTCTTCTTCTTTTACTCCCACACGTTTGAGTTTCAGGTAATCTCGCACTTGAATAGGGTTGGAGTCGACAAGAGTATCGGCTTTTTCAATTGCCCAGGTGGCTGACTTGGACTTAGGGGATAAACAAAGATCGACGACTGTGAAAGCTAAGGGAATCTCCGCTTCCGGAAGCCCAACTTCTCGGGCTACCTGACAGGCGTTATAACAGCGGTCAACAGCCTGAGGATTGCCGAGTCCGACATCTTCATAGGCTGTTACCATAAGACGGCGGATTATTCCCTCTAAGTCTCCGCTTCTCAAGATTTTAGCCAGATAGTAGATAGCTGCATCGACTTGGCTGCCGCGGATTGATTTTTGAAAAGCGGAGACAGTGTCATAGTGTTCATCTCCGTCTTTGTCACCTAAAAAATTAGGAATGCTGGAAATAGCCTTGGCGTCATCAATGGTGATAAGGTGATCTTTTGAATAACTTAAGGCGATAGCTTCTAGTTGATTCAAGGCAAAACGCATGTCACCGCCCGAGATTGAGGCAAGATATTGAATGGCTTCGGGTGAAAACTTCTTTTTGTCATCTAATCCTTTAGGGCTTTTGATTGCTCTTAAAAGTCCTTCTTTGATTTCCGAAACCTCCAGAGGAAGAGTCTCCAAAAGTCGGGTTCTGGAACGGATGGCAGGATTAAGAGAGAGTAGGGGATTAGCAGTAGTGCAGCCGATAAGGTAGAAGTCACCATTTTCCAAGTGAGGCAAAAGCAGGTCCTGCTTTCCTTTGTCGAGACGATGAATTTCATCGATGATGACGATTGAGGGGTTGAAACGTATCGCTTCGCTGAAGGCCTGTTCCATTTTGGCCTTGTTGTCTGTTACGGCGTTGAGGCAGATTGAATAGGAATTGAAAGATTTGGCAAAAGCCTTGGCGATTGTTGTCTTTCCCGTTCCGGGAGTTCCGTAGAAAACCATGGAAAGCAGGCTTTCGCTTTGAAGAAGGTTATTGAGAAATGATTTGAGTTTGTTCTGACCGATTACTTCATCCAGAGTCTCCGGTCGCATTCTGAAAGCAAGTGGCTTATTGATCATCACGGATGACCTCCATGATGATATTCATGAGTTTAGCCGTTTCATCCTGGGACCGTTTTCCGATTTCGATAACTTCATCATCGGAAAGCTTCTGATCAGTTATTCCGCAGGCCATATTGGTGATGAGCGAGAAACCCACAGTCTTGATTCCCATCGAGACACTGGCTATGGCTTCACCGGTTGTCGACATGCCGCAGCTGTCGGCTCCTAAGGTTCTGGCCATTCTGATTTCAGCTTTGGATTCATACTGAGGACCATAAAACTGCATATAGACGCCTTTTTGGATGGGAAGATTTTCTTTCTGACTCTTTTCATAGATCTTATAGGTCAGCTTATGGTCGTAGATATTGCTCATATCGGGAAAACGGGTGCCAAATTCCTCAATATTAGGCCCACGCAAAGGGGATTCGACCAGACAGGTAATCTGATCATCCAATAACATCAGATCTCCGGGTTTGAATGAGGTGTTGATGCCTCCAGCAGCATTGGTTATGACAAGATACTTGATTCCTAATAAACCCATGATTCTGATTGGGACTACAACTTGCTGAGCAGAATATCCCTCGTATAGATGTAGTCTTCCCTGCATGAGGACAACGGGAATATCATCATAGTAGCCAAAGACAAAACAGCCGGCGTGGTTGGCATTGGTGGAGACGGGCATTGAAGGAATGCCACTATAAGGAATAATGGCTTTCACTTTGACTCGGGAGACGAATTGGCCAAGGCCTGAACCTAGGACAATTCCGACAATTGGGGCAAAATCAGTCTTAGTTCTGATTGCTTTGACCATCTCCTCATAATCTGAATATGAATAATCCATTTTCTAAGCCTCATTTTTCTATTCTCTATTTTAATATATCTTCGGGCAAACTATAATATGAATATGCGTATTCTCATCCAGGAATGCCTAAAGGCAGATGTGACTATCGATAAGTCGATTGTTTCCTCTATAGACAGAGGAGAAGTTATTTTTGTCGGCTTCACTAAAGACGATGATGAGAAAATATGTGATCGGATGTTAGACAAAATGTTGAAACTTAGGATATTTGCCGACAAAGACGGTAAAACCAATCTCAGCCTTGAACAAGTGGGTGGCAATGTTCTATGCGTAAGTCAATTTACTCTATATGCTGACCTTAGTCAAGGAAACAGGCCAAGTTTTGTCAATGCTCTGCGCCCGGAATTGTCAGAGCCCCTCTATGATTATTTCTCCAAAAAGCTAAAAGAACGGGTTCCTGAATGCGGTTTTGGAAGATTCGGTGCTGATATGAAGGTGTCGTTGATCAATGACGGGCCGTTTACAATCATGTTGGATTCTAAGGAGCTCTTCTAATGGGTAACAAAGTATTATTAGGTTTATCAGGTGGCGTTGACAGCGCCGTATCAGCATATCTTTTAAAAAAGCAGGGCTATGAGGTCACCGGTTGTTTTATGCGTAATTGGGATTCGATAGCCAATAATGATATCAGCGGTAATCCAACTCTCAATGGCAATAAATGCACTCAGGAATTCGATTATGATGATGCGGTGAAGACCGCTTCTGAATTAGGAATAGAGATTTTGCGAAAAGATTTCATCGAAGAGTACTGGAAAGATGTTTTTTCAATGTTTATCGAGACTTACAAGAAGGGATTCACACCTGACCCTGATGTTTTCTGCAATAAATATATTAAATTCGGTTATTTCTTAGAATACGCAAAGAGTCTGGGATTCGAGACGATTGCCATGGGACATTATGCTCAGCGCATTGATGAAGATGGCGAAAGTCATCTCTATAAGGCCTTTGACAGAAATAAAGACCAATCTTATTTTTTGGGACAGATTTCTTCTTATCAGCTTAGCCATGCTCTCTTCCCCTTAGCTTTGATTACTAAACCGGAAGTCAGAAAAATTGCCGAAGAACTTAATCTTAGTGTCTCCCATAAGAAGGATTCTACTGGAGTCTGTTTTATCGGAGAAAGAAATTTTAAAGATTTCCTTTCTAATTATCTTCCCTCAAAGCCTGGTGTCGTAGTTGACATTGTCACTATGAAAGAAATAGAAAAACATGACGGAATTCTCTATTACACTGTCGGTCAGCATAAAGGCCTCAATATTGGCGGAATTAAGGGACGGTCGACAGCTCCTTTCTTTGTAGTCGGAAAGAATGTTGAAAAGAATATTCTTTATGTGGCTCAGGAAGAAGGAAACAATTATCGTTTATCCTATCGCTGCCTTTTGGATTCATTCAATTGGATCGGTTCTGATAAACCTGCAATCAATGATAAAATCGAATGCAATTGCAAGTTCCGTTATCGAGGAGTAGATAAAGCTGTCACTTTGACTCTTCTAGAGGACACAAAGACC
>DHDT01000049.1:7198-10368 GCA_002399505.1 Caryophanales bacterium UBA4869
ACTTCTAGAGGACACAAAGACCGCATTCCTTGATTATCCTGGCTATCCTTATGTTGCCAAAGGACAGATTGCCTGCCTATATTTAGGTGATCGATTGATTGGCAGCGGAATCATCGAAAAAACATACGACAAGAACAATCAGGAAATATCCTATTGATCTCTAGATATTTCTTGCTTTAGAAGGCCTGAGATAGTAGAATAACAGACGGCATTATTTGGAAAGAGGTGATCAATTTGCCTAAGACAACTATTAGAGATGGTGAAACCTTAGACGACGCAATGAAGAGATTCAAGCGTCAGGTCAACAAGGCCGGCACTATCGCGGATTACAGAAAACATGACTTCTTCCTTAAGAAGGGTCTTAAGAGAAAGCTGAAATCCGAAAACGCCAGAAGAAAACATTAACTTTGGCACAATGGAGCGGTGAAAGCCGCTCTTTTTTGTTGTTTTGAATTGTTGTTCAGCTTATGTCTAATCTATTGTGTTAGAATTAACGAAAAGATAAACATCAAATGAAATCATTAAGAGAACTTCTGATAATGGGACCGGGACCTTCCTCTTCTCATACTATCGGCCCTCACAGGATTGCCATGGCCTTTAAAGAAATTGCCCTTAGTAAAAAACAGTCAGTTTCGAAGTGACTCTTTATGGTTCTCTGGCCTTTACAGGTCGGGGACATATGACCGATAAGACTATCATCGACGCTTTTCTTCCCTATGATACGAAAGTTATTTTTGATACGAAGGAAAAGAATCTGTCCCATCCTAACACGATGAGATGCAAGGCGATATATGAAGACGGAACTGTCTTGTCTAAAAGATACATTTCTCTTGGCGGTGGAGCCTATCAGGAAGAAAACAAGAATTATAGCCCTGTCGACATCTATCCTTTCACGACCTTTAACGGCATGAAAGAATACATGGAGAATGAAAAAATCGATGATATTTATGAATTGATTGAAAGGATTGAAGGAAAAGACATTTTTGCCTATGGAAACAATCTTCTCCTTCATTCCTTTAATACTATTGAAGAGAGCCTGAAAACCAAAGATGTTCTTCCCGGATCTCTGAAATTGACAGCGGTCAGCGGTGAAATTTATAAGAAAGCTATGGAAAATGGCGATGAAACTGAGAAAAGAATCATGCTTCTCACCGCCTATGCCTATGCGACAGCCGAGGCAAATGCCAGAGGCATGGAGATTGTGACAAATCCCACCTGCGGTTCGGCCGGCGTCGTTCCTGCTGTTCTTTATTATGAATACAAAATGAAAAATCAGTCGATTGACAATTTGACGAAAGCCTATTTAGTAGGTGCCCTAATCTGCAATTTCATCAAGGAAAACGCCTCTGTCTCCGGTGCATTGTTAGGCTGTCAGGCCGAGATTGGGTCAGCCAGCTCTTTTGCCTCTGCTTCGCTTAGCTATCTTCACGGCCTTTCGCTTTATCAGATTGAATATGCGGCTGAAGTCAGCATGGAACACTTCCTAGGTTTGACCTGCGACCCGGTTGATGGCTATGTTCAGATTCCCTGCATCGAAAGAAACGGTATCGCGGCCATACACGCTTATTCTGCCTGTCTTTATAGTAAAAATATCGCTCCTTATCGAAAAAACCGCGTTACTTTCGACACTGTGATTCAGGCGATGAACTCGACTGGAAACGAATTGCCTTCTGATCTTAAAGAAACCAGCTTAGGCGGTCTGGCAAAATTCGTCGTCTAAAACTCGATGATGGGGTCAACGACATTGATGCCTTCGATGGTTGTTGAATCTAGACTCATAGAAAGCCTCTGAGACAGGACTTGTTTTCCGTTCCAGGTGACTTCGACGTTTATTCCTGCTCCGTTAGCATAGGCTTCAGTGTATTTGTTTACAAACTGGCTGAACAAGTCAGTCGATTTCAGATATACGGTTTCGTAAGTTCGGTAAGCAGCATATTCATAGGTAAATAGATTTCGGAATTGGACGACGTCCAAAGTCTTTGATCCGTCAACTGTCGGCAGGGAAAATAGGTAAGATGAAATCTTTTCTTTAATGGCTATTCTCACATTCTCTTTTTGGTCGTAATCTGTTCCCTGGTATTTATAGCTTTGAGAATAGATGTTCTTATAGATGATCTCACCGAAGAGAGAATCATAAGTATAAGTTCCGGTTTCCTTGAAGGTTGTTTTCAAAGCGGGCATATCGGTGGATGGCTTATCGCCGATTGTTCCGATGGAATAGAGACCTTTTTCACTGGTCACTTTTATGACGGCGTTCTTTTCTAAGACAGTTGAAGAAAGAACGGCGGTAGCATCTTTAAGTTTCTTTCTCCGGTAATTGATGTTGATGGATGCCTTGATCTCCGGATTGTCTTCGCTGACCATCGTGAGGATGATTTTTGTTCCGAAGGGCTTTAGACAGGTGAAGTTGATAGTCTTGTTGACAGTGTCGCTTTGAAAAGTCAGATAGTCAGCTACTTTCTTAGTGTTTTCCCAGTCATCGCTTTCATAGAGGGAGCTGTTTGCGGTATCCCAATCGGTGTAGAAACCAAAATCGACTGAAGTCGAAGAAGCTGGTGTGAGGGTATAGCCGACTACTTTGCTGACTGTCCCATCGATATTGTCCCTTTCGCTGAGTAGATTGAGTTTGATGCCGCTTAACTCTGAAAGTTCAAAGCTGTCATTGTCAGGCTTATAGTATT
The DNA here is from genome assembly GCA_002399505.1 of Caryophanales bacterium UBA4869. GTDB lineage: Bacteria > Bacillota_I > Bacilli_A > RFN20 > CAG-288 > Enterosoma. The sequence goes on from DHDT01000049.1 coordinate 9,880, forward strand.
CACTCCCGCCACCATTTGTGTAGACTACTCCTAAAGCACAGGCTGACGCCGGCATCAGGGCTGCCAGTGATAGCAGCAAAATCTTTCTTCTTTTCATCAAATGCCTCCTTTTTGGTATTCACTAACTATTAGTCCTAAGGAGGTGTTTTCACCAATAAAAAAGGCTCTTTTTTCAAAGAGCCTCAAAAAATGCGATAAACAGCTTACTTTTTCTTAATCAAATCAAGGATTCTGTGAGCGATGTTGTCTTTCGAGAAACCGAATTTGCTGATGACATCATCAGCAGGGGCACTTTCTCCGAAGGTGTCGATGCCGATAACGTTCTTGGCATACTTATAGAGCATGTCGCTCTTTCCCATTTCTAAGAACACTCTCCTGTCGTAGTCAGTTCCCAGAACCTCTTCCTTATAGGACTCATTTTGCATATCGAAGAGATCTAAGGCCGGCAGGGAGACGACTCTGGTGTCAACTCCTTCGGCTAAGAGTATT
>DHDT01000049.1:10499-11910 GCA_002399505.1 Caryophanales bacterium UBA4869
TTTCTGGACGTCAATAGCCAGATTGACTTCAGATCCAGTTGCTAAGATCGTGTAGTCGTTTTTCTCTTTCTCCCTGGAGACGATGTAGCCTCCTAAAAGTGAGGAGGAGAAGGAACTGTCACGGTTGTTGATGAGATTCTGTCTGGAGAGAATGATTGCAGTTGGACGGTCCTTGCTTGTGAAGGCAAAGTGATAGGCGGCTGCAGTCTCGATGGCATCACCGGGACGGAAAACAGTCAGGTCGGGAATAGTTCTCAGCATCGAAAGCTGTTCGATAGGCTGGTGTGTCGGACCATCTTCTCCGACAGCTATCGAATCGTGGGAGAAGAGATAGATGGCGGGAATCTTTTCCATGGCGGCCATTCTGATAGTCGGTTTCATATAATCGGCAAAGACTAAGAAGCATCCGATATAGGTTCTTAGGCCACCGTGAAGGAGAATGCCGTTTTGGATGGCACCCATAGCCATTTCACGGATACCGAAGTTGATATTCTGGCCTTGGGGATTGTCGGCAGTGAAGTTAGTGAACTTCTTGACGTGAGTCTTGACGGAGTCGGCAACATCGGCGCTGCCCCCGAAAAGGTTGGGGAGTTCGTCAGCGACGACATTCAAAAAGGCCTGACTTTCATTTCTGGTGGCATCTTTGAAGCCTTCTTCGTAGGAAGGGGCATTCTTGAAGACAAACGGACTGACGTCATTGTTCATGAAAGAAATGAAACGGGCATAGTCTTCAGGATGATCTTTTTCATATCCTTTGGCAGTTTCTTCGTATTTCTTATGTTCTTCCTGACCTCTCTTGATGAAGGAATCCTTCATCGTGAGATAACTTTCTTCCGGTACTTGGAAGGAAGGGTAATTATAGCCGAGGTTTTCTTTCGTCTTGACGACTTCCTCAGCTGAGAAGGCTTTGCCGTGAGACTGATGGGTTCCGGCTAAAGGAGAACCAAAACCGATGATAGTGTGGCAGATGATGATAGTAGGTTTATCTTTGGCAGTTTTTGCCAGAGCCAAGGCATTTTCAATCTCTTCATAGTTGTTGCCTTCAGCAACATCAAGGACATTCCATCCGGCTGCTATAAATCTTCCTTTGACGTCCTCGACTGAAGAATTGGACAAAGGACCGTCGAGGGTGCAGTCGTTTCTGTCATAAAGAAGGACGAGCTTGTTTAATCTATAAAGACCGGCTAAGGAGATGGCCTCCTGGGAGATGCCTTCTTCAAGACACCCATCGCCGCAAAGGCAGTAAGTGTAGTGGTTGATGAGCTTTTCGCCTTCAGGGTAGATGCTCTGAAGGTGCTTTTCAGCCATAGCCATGCCGACAGCCTGGGCAATGCCCTGTCCCAAAGGACCGGCAGTGGCATCGACACCGGGAGTATGGCCGTATTCAGGATGACCGGGAGTCAGGCTGCCT
>DHDT01000022.1:0-182 GCA_002399505.1 Caryophanales bacterium UBA4869
TATAACCAAGTCAGAGACTTCGTTTATTCAGTTGGACTTCCTCTGACCCTCGAAGATATCGGCTGCACCAAAGAGGATGCTATGAATATAGCAATGGCGAGCTGTGTCAAAGGTGAATCTATTCATTCTTTATCTGGAGACTGCAAACCCGAAGAACTTAGAGATGCTATCCTCCTTCAGGA
>DHDT01000022.1:292-857 GCA_002399505.1 Caryophanales bacterium UBA4869
AGAGATGCTATCCTCCTTCAGGATGCTTTAGGACATAAATTCTTAAATAAGTAGATTCTGAAAAGTCAGATTGTCTCAAAAGAGGCTGCTGCAGGTTGATATCTGTAGCAGTTTTTTAATTGGAAATATCAGTTCAATGTTTTTGTAAGTTTGAAGAAAAGCGTGATTAATAAGCAGCTAATCGATGATGAAAGGAGAAATTGCTGATATTAGGTTGCTTCATTATGAAATTATGCCTAATGACAGACATTAATCAAATATGACACTTATTAATCAACTTTTGTAATGTCTAGTGCTATATTCCCACATTTTTTAGGCAAAAAGCATGGAACGACTTGCTGATAAAATACCCCTCACTTTATCCCCCACATTTTGTAATTGAAAATGTGGGGTTATTAAAAATAGGCAATACATTTTATTGAGTTTGGAAGCTAAAATTTCAACCGTTTTGTCACTTCATCAATAGGAAAGACAGAGATTCGATCTCTTCTTCGGTGAAACCCAAGAAACGGAAATAATCATCTGTCTTTCCCCATTTCTTGTTGAACTTCTTCATAACTTTAGG
>DHDT01000022.1:996-11352 GCA_002399505.1 Caryophanales bacterium UBA4869
TTCATAACTTTAGACAAGAAGAAGGGATCGGGAGTCATGACTGCTTTAGGAAAGTCGGGATAGTTTTTCTTTGTCTGTCTCTGCAGTCTCGTTAAGTAGGGGAAAGAAAGCATATAGTCGGCGTTGACATCATGAAAGGGAACACCATTAGCCAATAATAGAATGGCGATGAAGCATCCGGTTCTGTCTTTTCCGGCTGTGCAGTGAATGACACATGGCTTTTTGCAAGTGAGAAGAGTCGCAAAGACTTTCTTAGCCTGAACAGGTTCTTCTAGCATCTCGATATAACTGTTGATCATATCGATGCGGTTTTTGGGAACACGTCCGTTTCCGTTGACGGACAGGGAGATATTGGTGAAACGTTCATTTCCGATAGTCTTATCTGGCCTTTTGATGACATCGGAGTCTTTTCTCAGATCGATGACAGTCCAGATTCCGAGCTTTTCTAAGGTGGTGATGTCATAGGGAGTGGCATCCGAAAGAGAACCGCTTCTGTATATGATACCAAAACCGGTTTCACCGTAATTTGCGCAATATCCGCCGACATCTCTGAAGTTTTCTACTTTTTCTAAAGGTATTCTTCTTAACATTTTGTCTCCTTGTTTATCATTGTTTTTATATACTTGTAACATCTTTGATTCGTCCCTGACCGAGAGGATTTTTATAGGTATCTCCGACTACGCCATTAAGATTGTTTTTGATGTAATTCATCAGAGTCTGATTGTCTAATTGACTTTCGTCTAGAAGAAATTTGCAGTCTTTGAAGATAGTGTTTCCATCGCCGGAATTTTTCAGAACATAGGTAGTGCTGCTGACAGTATAGGTCTTGTTGACATCGATGTTTTCATCGTTGATGCGAACATTCTTTACACGCCTTGTTCCCGTAATAGATGATAAGACAGAATTCTCATCTAGGATTACCGGAGTTGGAATACTGGTATCGTATTCGTAGCTGATTCCAGCTACCTGAAGGAAACCGCCGAATTCACTAGGTGCCTTCATACAGCTCATCTCCAACGCATCTAGAATCTGCTGGCCTTTGGCTTCGGCTTTTGCCAGCATATTATTGAAGGACATGACTTTGATGATGTCTCCGTAGGTGATATCTCCTTTTTCGATATCGGTTCTGATACCGCCGCTGTTGAGGATGCTGATATCTGATTCGCCAATGGCTTTGAAGGCATCGGCACAGAGATCGCCCATGTTGGTTTCACCGTTTCTGATCTGTTTTTTACCGGTATCAGGGTTACTGATGGTTAGCAAGTTTGCGGTTTCACCTACTTTCTCATTCAGTTTCTCATCTAGGTTTTCTTCGATGGTTTTGATATAAGAATCTACCTTGCTGTCATAACCTGAACACTCTTTGATAAGACCTGTTGATAGATTGCCTTCAGTATCAATATACAGCATTCCGAATGACTCGAACTTTGTTCCAGTCGAGGAGAGAAGTACTCTTTTGCCTTCTTTGTTCTTGACTCTGTCACATTCGATGACGCTGTGAGAATGACCATCTAAGACTACATCGATTCCGGTGGTGTTAGCAATGAGCTGAGTGCTCTTATAAGGAGAACAGTCGTCAGTAATACCTAAGTGACTTAAGGCAACAACGTAATTGGCTCCTTCAGTTTTAGCCTGATCGACGTATTCTTGAACGGAAGAGAAGAGCTCAGATCCATCACCTTGGTCAAATCCATAGATGAAGTCTCCTTTATCGTCTTGGAAGTACTTAGGAGTAGAGGAGGTGATAGTCTTTGGAGTTGTTATTCCCAAGTAGGCGATTTTGACATCATCGTATTCTTTTATCGTATAAGGCTTTAAGACTAAACTATCTGTTCTTAAGTCAGTAAGGTTAGAGCTCACATATTCAATAGAGGAGTTCTTTTCCAAGGAGATGAAGTTGTCCATCCCATAATCGAATTCATGGTTACCGGGGATGGCAACTTCATATCCGACTTCTTCCATGATGTCGTTGATATAAGATCCCTTTGAGAGAGTGCCGATAGCGTCTCCCTGGATGGCGTCACCGCAGTCGACTAAGGTCACATAATTACTATCAGCTATAAGATCTTTCTTGTATTGAGAGAGTTTGGCAAAGCCTAATTCAGTATCACTTCCCAGTGCACAGTGAGTGTCATTGGTATAGAGAACGGCTAAGTCATGATCCAAATAGGCTTTTGTATCTGAAGAAGAGGACGAGGAGGTGATACTTGAATCAATCGGTTTTGAACAACCGCCGAGAATAAAGACCAAAGCAAAGAACAGTCTAGTTGCTTTCTTCATATTGTTCCTCCGATTTCAAAGATTTTAACATAGGAAGGGTTGTCTTTTTACTTTATGTTTCAAAAATGACCCTTCTCAACATAAAGAATAATCCTATATAGAATAAGGTGCTGTTACGAAATGAATCTCACCACTGATTTTGTAATTGACTTAACTAGTCACATCAAAAAAATGAATTGATAAGATGCTGAAACTGGAAGGAGAATCAGTTTCAATCGCTTAAAAAACCACCGCAGGATTTAGCTGCATTCGCTTGCAACTTAAATATAGCGATGGTTTTTAATATGTTGATTAGGTAGTCTTAACTTCACGTCTCTTATAGATTCAGCATAGATTGTTTCTTAAAAAGTGCCATATTCGTCGGTTTTTTCTAAGCCGAGTCATAGTCTCTTGAGTATAGAGCTAATAGACTATGACAGTTCCGTCTTCTTTGATTTCAATCTCGCCGCCTGTCTTGACAGTGTCGAGGAATTCTTTTCCCAGATTGTCGATAGCAATGATCGGTACGTTATCCCAGGTTCTTGATAAGACGATGCCGGAAGCAGCCAGAGAATCGATAGGTTCGGAGAAGAGCCAGGCTTTAGGTCCTAAGTTTCTCACTGAGGCGGTTTCAATCACCATGCCTCCGGTTGTCGAACCGATAGTCATCGGAAGGCAGAGGGCAATACCGGTGATATCCTTTTTGAATAACTCGGGATTGTTCTGATCAGAGACGACAGCCTTCTTAGAAGATTTGAACATCAGACTCTTCTGAAATGAGGCCAGAGTATTAAAACCCTGATGAGTGACAACTGCTTTTCCCTTATAGGTTCCAGAATAGATCACATGACCCTTGAATTCTTTCATCTTAGAATTTCTCCTTTCCGGTTATGAGCTTGAGAACATCTGCATCCTTATAGTAGCGGGAGAAAGTATAAGTTCTCAGCTTATTCGAATTAGTCATCAGCCTTCTGGCTCCGCAGAGCGGGTTATCGGCATACATCAAAGGACAGATAGAAGAAAGATGAGCTCCGGTTGTTATGAGCTTCTGATAGTTTTCAGTCTTCTTGAATACCTCAGCTACCTGAGGAGAAGTAGTCAATACGGTTCGGACAACCAGCTTCTTCTTTCCGGATTCTTTCAGTGATTTTTCGATATTGAGAGTCCAGTCATTAAGCTGCTTCAAAGTCAGATGAGGACAGCCGATGAAGCACTGATAGGCTTTCTTATTGGGGTTCTTCCACATAATAGGATAAGACTTGTAGACTCTTTCGATTTCAGCATCATCGATGATGTATTCTTTGGCATCATCTTCAATAAGCTTTTGGCCTTTTTCCTTCGCTTCCGGAGTAATCTTATCGATGTGATAGAGACCGACAGCACCATTGGAGGCAGTGGCAGCACCGAAATCCTTCAGATAAGAGAGAGTATCATCATCAGGAAGATCCTTAAGCCACTTATCAAGACCGATAACATAAGGAACATCCTGCAAAGCCTTCATACCGATTGCACTTCCGAGAATCTGAGCTTCCGGAAGCTTGCTGGTCTGAATGACTACCTTCCATTTAGCTTTTCTTCCTTCGTCAGTCAGAAATCCAAAACGAGGAGCATAACCTAAGACAGTTCCGAATAATTCAATGACACCGGAGTTCCTATTGCATCTGGCTCCTAAAACGGAGTTTGCAAAGACGACGGCACTTGATTCAGCCCAGCTCAGTACATCTCCCATCTTGGGAGTATTTCCGACCTCTTTTAAATAGCAGGTGCAGGAAAAAGCGTCCTTATCAATCAATCCTACCTTCTTCAACTGCTCTTCATACTTTTCCTGTTCTGAATACATGAACTTCTTAAAGACAAGCTTTTCCAATGGAGAGGCTTTGACGTTTTCAAAGTCCATAGGACGAGGATCGGCTGTGAATCCTTCTTCGGCTTTCAGACCGGCTTTGATAAGCTGATCCATCATCGGATAGATGGGAGTGAGCATCTTAATGCCAAAAGAGGTGACAAGATGTCCTTCCTTATGAGTGAGAGGCAACAGGGAGTCAGCATTGAAGATATCTCCGTATCTAACTAGGCATTCCATCATTTTGGCCTTGGTTTCACCTTCTTTGCCATCCATGATGTTTTTCTGTTCTGCTGTCAGCTTCATCTTTGCTTCATACATATTTTTATCTCCTTCTGGAATCTTCTAATATTATAGGTTAAAGAAAGAGAAACAAGAATAGGAAAAAGATAATAGTAGAGGAAGAACAGAAGACGATTAGATTCCCTGTCATCTGTTCTTCCTCTTTCCAGACTGAAAAAACCACCTCGAAAGTGACAGAAAACCCAGTGTGGAAAAATTGAAGGCAGATAAAAACAAAGAAATATTCAAAGAAGGATAAAAAAGAAAAGACTTTGACTTAAAAATGAAGATTTTCATAATGGATTTAGATGGAAATTTTCCGAATATATCAATTGTTTTAATTAAAAACCATGTTTCATGATTAAAAAGCAACTTTTATTTAAATATAGAATGTGAGTAATTTGAAAATAAAGCTTATTATCGTATTTTCAATTTTCATTCTAAGCCAACGACCGAATAACTATCGATAATTTTATTATTGCGTAACCGCTTACACAATGATATATTATATAAAAAGTCGGACAACCGACCGAGAAAGAGTTTTAAACATGGCCAGACCAAAGAACAGTCAGATGAAAGAAAAGATTTTGGTTTCTGTAGAGAAACTTATCACGACAAAGGGTGTAAATGATTTTTCCCTGCAGGATGTTTCTGATGATATGCACATATCTAAAGGAACTCTCTACTATCACTATAAATCCAAAGATCAGATCATTGTCGATATCATCAAGAAACATATTTCTGAGCTGGAAACCGATTATGAAGAATGGCTTAACAGACATAAAAAAGACAAGATAACCAAAGAGAGATTCCTCGATGTTGTCTTCTACAAAGGCGTCAAACTTTTTAACAGAGCCAAGCTTCATCTTTATATCATCAACGAATGTCTGAGAGACACGGGGGTATTAAAGGAAAAGTACAACTCTCTGTGGAAATCCTGGCAGGTGATGCTCAATGACGGCGTCAAACAGGTCTTCCCTGATGTCGAAGACCCGGAAGCCTTCTCCTATATGCTGATGCTGATAATCGACGGACTGACGGTCAGAGAAGTTTTAGAGGATGAGACTGACTTAGATAGCCGTCTTGTCGCTCTTCTCAAAAAGGTATATTGACAATGAATAAGATTAAGAAAATTCAGAAACAGTTAAGCAAAAGATTTCCGGGAATTCTCGCAGTCGAAAAAGAAGACTGCATAGAATTATTAGGTGAAGTCGATAAATATGAGACTATTGTCTCGGCCGGTCAGTATGTGGCATCGACTCATCTGTTTTCCCATGTCATCAACGATGTGAGGCTTATCGGTTATGTTCCTGCAAAAGTCAGGACTCCCTCTATTGAGGACCAGGCTCTCGAAGGAAAAAAGGTCGATGTCCTTGTTATCGGCGGAGGTGTCATCGGAGCCTCTATCTTACGTGAACTGTCCAAATATCAGCTCAGCGCTCTTCTAGTCGACAAAGAAGAAGATTTGGCTATGCAGGCTTCCTCCAGAAACGACGGCTGTGTTCATGTAGGCTTAGATCTCAAGAAAGATTCTTCTAAGCTTTACTATCTTAAAAGATCCAGAAAGATCTATCCCGAACTATGCAGAGAATTAGATATTGATTATCGTGAAGACGGACAGACAGTCGGTTTCAAGTCACTGTGGATGAAACCTTTTGTCTCAGTCTATATGAAGCATAAAGCCCGAGTTAACAGAATAGAAGGAGTCAAAGTCCTAAGCAGAAAGAACCTTCTGAAGATCGAACCCAATCTATCAAAGGATATCAAGTTCGGTGTCAATTTGAGAACGGCCGGCTGTGTCTGCCCTTATAACCTTACTATCGCCTTAGCTGAATCGGCTGTCATCAACAAAGCCGAAGTCAGCCTAAACACCATAGTCAAAGACATGAAAGTCGAAGAGAACAAGATCGTCTCTGTTTTGACAAACCGAGGAAGAATCTATCCCCGGGTCGTCATAAATGCCGCCGGTGTCTTCTCCGATGATATCGCTTCGATGGCCAATGACAGATTCTTCTCGATTCATCCTCGAAAGGGAACTGACACAATCATGGACAAGTCGATGACTCCTTATCTTTCAAAGACGGGTGTCACTATCGTCTCCTCTATCAATGAACAATTGCATTCTCATTCCAAAGGTGGCGGAATCATACCTACTATCGACAGAAACATCTTAGTCGGTCCTGATGCTGTGGAACAGATTGAGAAAGAAGACTTCTCTACTAGCCGTGACTCTATTGACAAAGTATTCAACAAACATGCTGAGACTATCAAAGCTCTGTCAGAAAGAGACATCATCACTTATTTTTCCGGTATCAGAGCCTGTACCTATGAAGAAGATTTCATCGTCTCAAAGGGTAAATGGACAACTAACATCATTCACGCTGCCGGCATCCAGTCACCCGGTCTTACAGCCGCTCCGGCAATCGGTCAGGATATCGCTTTGTGGGCCAGTGAAGAATTAGGAAATGTACCTTTGAAGAAAGACTTCAATCCGATAAGAAAAGGAGTGGTTCCCACTCGTTTCCTCTCCGATGAGGAGAGAAATGAAATGATCCATAAGAATCCTCTTTATGGACATATCGTCTGTCGCTGCGAAGAGATATCAGAAGGCGAGATAGTCGATTCCATTCATTCCGTCATTCCTCCGACGACAATCGATGGCATCAAGAGAAGAGTGAGAGCCGGAATGGGAAGATGCCAAGGTGGTTTCTGTCAGCCTATAGTTCTCTCAATCTTAGCCAGAGAAGAAAAGAAAGATCTCTTAGATATCACGAAGAAAGGAGAAGGCAAAGTCCTTTTCTGTGATACCAAGACTAAAGGAGAACAACATGAATAATTACGATATTGTTGTTATCGGCGGCGGACCTGGCGGATTAGCGGCCAGCTTCAAAGCAGACAATCAGGGGAAGAAGGTTCTCCTTATCGAAAGAGAAGGAAAATTAGGCGGTATTCTCAAGCAGTGCATTCACGATGGCTTCGGTGTCACCAGATTCAAGGAGAAACTGGCCGGACCTGAATATGCCGACAAAGAAATTCAGAAACTGAAGAAGACCAATGTTACTGTCTCCCTTCTGACTTTTGTCACCAGAATCGAAAAGAACGGAGAGGGTTTCACTATCACCTTTGTCAATGAGAAAGGCGTCAGCTCTGTTTTTGCAAAGAAACTGATTCTGGCAACAGGATGCCGAGAGAGAACCTCTAAACAGGTTATGATTCAGGGCACTAATCCAACTGGTGTCATGACAGCCGGTCAGGCCCAGTACTATATCAACATCTTAGGCAAGATGCCTTTAAAGAAATGCGTGATCTTAGGTTCGGGAGATATCGGACTTATCATGGCCAGACGAATCACTCTGGAAGGGGGAACAGTCGAAGGAGTCTATGAAGTAAAGCCGACACCTAGCGGATTATCGCGAAACATCGCTCAGTGTCTGACTGATTTCAATATTCCTCTTTATCTGTCTCACACAGTCACCAGAGTCTTCGGTGTGGACCGATTAGAAGGAGTCGAGATCATGGAAGTTGACAAGAACATGAACCCGATACCGAAGACTGAAAGAAGAATAGACTGTGATTCTCTTATTCTCTCGGTCGGACTTATTCCTGAAAATGAACTGGCTAAATCCATCCAGGTTCCCTTATCAAGATTTACTAAGGGGCCTTCAGTCGATCAGGATTTTGAAACTATGGTTGATGGCATCTACACCTGCGGAAATGCCATGCACGTCAATGACTTAGCCGACTTTGTCTCAGAATCAGGTGAGATAGCCGGAGAATGTGCAGCCAAAGACGACAGTCGGAAAAGAGATCTGAAACGAGTCAAGTTCGATGCCCACTTCGGATATGTCGTACCCGACAATATCGACTTCTCTAAATCTTATGACAAAGTCATCTTCTATTTCAGAAGCCGCGACAATTATGAGAACAAGGTACTTCATATAAGACAAAACGGCAAAGATATATTCAAACGTCAGTATTTGCACCTCAAACCGCCGGAAATGGAGAGAATTCCCTTATCTCTGAAGGAAAAAGGAGAAATAAGCTTCTCCCTGGAGTATGAATAGAATGAAAGAATATACATGCATAGTCTGTCCTAACGGCTGTTCTTTGAAATACGATGAGAAGACAAATACCGTGACTGGCAACCGCTGTCCTCGGGGAGCCCAATACGCCGAGACTGAATTCAAATGTCCCATGAGAACTATCTGTTCCACAGTCAGGACTACCTTGAATGAGTATCCGGTGATCAGTGTCAAGACTAACGGAGAAATCAAAAAAGAGCTTATCTTCCAAGTGATGAAGGAAATCAACAAGGCCGTTGTCACTTCCTACTTGCCTGTCGATTCAGTCGTTATCAAAAATGTCTTGAATACCGGAGTCGATATCATAACTACGACTCCCATGATAAAAGGAGCATAAAGCATCATGTCAAAACCGTATAAGGATTTCGAGCCTCAGTGGTATCTGGATAAAGTACCGGAACATTCCTATCGTTCTATTTTCAAATGGGGAAAACCTGATTTAGTCAAATATCCTAAAGAGACTCTCTACAAGATGATCAAGAATATCTTCCATATGACTGATGCTGATTTCAAAGGCTATACCGCCGACTTGGGATTGGATGATGTCAAGTTTGATGTTCCTTCCAAAGTCTGCAAAAAGGAAGACATCGAGTTCTTCAAGAGCGTAGTCGGAAAAGACTTCGTCAGAGATGACGACTATTCAAGACTTTCAGTCGCCTACGGAAAGACGATGTACGATCTTCTCCGTTTGAGACAGAAGAAGATCGAGAACATACCTGACTGTGTCATCTATCCTGATGACAAGAATCAGATCGAGAAGATCGTCAATTACTGTGTTGCCCATAAGATCCCTGTCTATGTCTATGGCGGCGGAAGCTCGGTCACCCGCGGTGTCGAATGCATGAAAGGCGGAATCTCTCTGGATATGAGACTTCGCTTCAATAAGGTAATCAGTTTCAACGAGACCGATCAGACCATCACCGTTCAGACTGGCATGAGCGGGCCGACTTTGGAAAAGACTTTGAATGAGGCGGTCAAGAATTTCAAAGCCAAGAGAGCCTATACCTGCGGTCATTTCCCTCAGTCTTTCGAGTATTCTTCTGTCGGTGGCTGGGTTGTGACAAGAGGTGCCGGTCAGAATTCCACTTATTACGGAAAGATCGAAGATATCGTTCTTTCTCAGGAATATGTGACACCGGTCGGAAAAATCATCACTTCTCATTATCCCCGTGAAGCCACCGGGCCCAGTCTCAATCAGATCATGATGGGTTCAGAGGGAACTTTCGGTGTTCTCACTGAAGTCACCTTACGTGTTTTCCGCTATATGCCTGAGAACAGGAAATATTATTCCTATATGTTCAAGGATTGGGAGACGGCCCGTGATGCTGCCAGAGAGATGATGCAGTGCGAAGGCGGTTTCTCCTCAGTCTTCAGACTTTCAGATCCGGAAGAGACTTCAGTCATGATGAAACTCTATGGTGTTGATGAGACTCCCTTAGTGAAGCTTTTCAAGATCAGAGGAATGAAAGACAATGAAAAGTGTCTCTTCTTAGGATTCTCTGACGGCGAAAAAGGCTATTCGAAGAATGTTGCCAAAAATATAAAAAGAATAGCCAGAGAACATCACGGCATGTCATTGACAGGTTTTGTCACCAAAGCCTGGGAGAAGGGAAGATTCACTGATCCGTATCTGAGAGATTCCATGCAGGATTTCGGTATTATGACCGATACTCTGGAATGTACCGTCAACTGGTCCAATATGGCCGAGGTTCACAAATCAGTCCGTGCCTTCTGCAAATCAAGACCGGATACTATCTGTATGACTCATATGTCTCACGCCTATCCTCAGGGTGCCAATCTCTATTTCATTTTCATCGCCAAGATGAATGACTTAGACGAATATAAGAAATACCAAGACGGTATTCTTGACGCCATTCAGAAATCCGGTGC
>DHDT01000022.1:11457-22806 GCA_002399505.1 Caryophanales bacterium UBA4869
ACATCATCACGGAATCGGAAAAGCCTTTGCTCCCTGGCTTGAAGGAGAGATGGGAAGAAACGAATATCAGGTGTTCAAGACTCTGAAAAATCACTTTGACCCGGAATACCTGATGAATCCGGGCGGAACCTTAGGCCTGGACTTGAAAGAAGATGAGAAGGTATTCAAAGATCAAAAGCTGAAATAAATATGAAACATATATTTGTTATTAATCCCAAGGCCGGAAAGACTGACCGGGTCGAAGAGATCAAGAAGGAACTGAAAGCTTTTGACGGAAAAATCGACTATGAAGTCTATGTGACCAAAAAACGCGGAGATGCCAAAGACTTTGTCCACGATTATCTGACAAATTATGATAAGAAAGAAACCTATCGTTTCTATGCCTGCGGCGGAGACGGCACTCTCCATGATGTTGTCAATGGTGCTGTCGGCTTTGAGAATGCCCAAGTAGCCTGCTATGCTTCAGGTTCAGGAAATTATTTCGTCAAAAACTTCGGAAACACAGAAAGATTCAAAGATCTGAAAACTTTGATAGATGGCAAACCGCATAAGATTGATCTCTTGAAGGTCGATGACCGCTATTGCATCAACATCTTCAATTACGGGTTTGACGGAGAAGTCACTTTCGCTATGCTGAGATTTAAGAAATGGCCCTGTGTCTCAGGACCGATGGCTTATAACTTAGCTGCTTTGACTTCGCTTCTCTTCAAGATGAATCAGTATCTGAAGGTGACAGTCGATGATAAAGTCATCTTTGACGGCAAGGGATTATTAGTCGCTGTCGCTAACGGACACACCTATGGAGGCGGTTTCCACTGTGCTCCGGAAGCCAAAGTCGATGATGGCCTAATCGATGTCTGTTTAGTCAAGAAGGTATCTCGCTTCAAAGCCGCTAACCTCATCAAGGTCTATAAGGCGGGAGAACACCTTCATAATGAGAAGCTGAAGAACACTGTCGTCTATCTCAAAGGAAAAGACGTTGTCGTGGAATCTCATAAGCCAGTTGCCTTTGCGATTGATGGAGAAGTTTTCCGCAAGGAAAAAGTCATCATCAAGATGATTCCCTCCTGTTTGAATTTCGTCGTTCCTCAGGAGTAGAATTCAAAGCTTAAAAATCCTTATTTTATCGTCAAAAAGAAAATTAATATGTAAAAACCAGGCATTAAAAAATAATGCCTGGTTTTGGTTTATTAATCAGAGTCTCCGAAAACGATTAATATCCTTTGATATAAGCGCTTCCAAGGACTATAATCATAGAAAAGGAGAAGCTTTTATAATGAAGAACACGGATGAAAGAATCTGCATCATCGGTGGTGGTCCAGCTGGTGTGACTGCTGCAATGTACTTACAGAAAAAAGGCTATAAGAATTATGTTGTCTACGAGAAAGACGATCACGTTGGCGGTAAGTGTTATTCTCCGACAGTCGAAATGGGTCAGAAAGGTTCTGAAAAGAGAACCATTGAATTAGGTGCCATCATGGGTGCCAAGCCCTATTATGCTGTCCACGATGCCGAAGTATTTGGCGGAACTGTTCACGATGGTCCGGCCATGGGCCGTATTTATAAGAATAAGGACGGAAAAGAGATATTCCCCTTTGATCCTAAGCACAACATCTTAAATGGCAAGATCTTCTCACTTATTCATATGAAAAACTGTGTGAAGAAATTAGCTAAGCTTATGAAGACCAAGTATAAGGGCTATGATGTCTGCGGACATCGCGGAGTCGCTTCTGGCAAATATGAAGGTCTAGAGCCTTCTTCTCAGAACATGCCTAGAATCAAGGGCGAAAATCCTAATCTTAAGGATTTATGTCTGCCTTTCACAGAATTTTGCAAGATCAACAATCTGGAACCTGTCATGAGAGTCTGGATTGCTCCTTTCACTTCTTTTGGCTATGGATATTTTGATGAGATGCCGGCTGCCTATGTTCTCAAGTATCTCGATGTCGAGACTACTTTGGAATTTGTGGCTATGCGTCTTTGGACTTGGAAAGACGGGACTATGTCAATCTTTGAAAACGTCAATAAGAAACTGGCTAATCCCGCTGTTTTGAATACTGAAGTCACCAAGGTGGAACGCAAAGACAATAAGGTTTATGTGACTGTCAAGAAGGGCGATGACACTCACGTCGAGACTTTCGACAAGATCATCGTCACCACTCCTCTTGATTACTTTGACAAATATGCCGATGCCTCTAAGGAAGAAAAGGAATTATTTTCCAAGATTGTCCATGAGGAATACATCTCCATGGCTACCCGCCAGGAAATCGGAAAATGTCCTCAGATCTCTGCTTATATCTTCGACAACATGACTCCGGAAACCAGAGGACATCTGATGGTCTATTACCATCGTTGGTCTGATATCCCTGATCAGCCGATTATCACCTATACTTTAAGAAATCACCAGGGCATGGAATCTGTCAGTTATGATTATGCCCGTGCCACCACTATCGATGACATGAAGAAATGCGGATGTGAAGTCAAGAAGGTCGAGATTGAAAAAGAATGGTATTATTGTCCTCACGTCTACAGTGAAGACTATGCTTCGGGCTGGTATGATAAAGTTGAAGCTATGCAGGGTGATAGAAATACCTATTATGCCGGTGAAGTCATGAGCTTTGGCGATATGGAAGAGACTTGCGAATATTCTAAGGATTTAGTTGACCGTTTCTTCTAAAGCAACTAAATGTAGATTGAAAGAAAGCAGGAAGCATATTCGCTTCCTGCTTTTTATAGTTCTTTTATCTTTTTCTTAGCTTCTTCAATCAGGACATCTTTGTCGTTTTCGATTTCATCGTCTTCGACCATGACTAGAAGACTGTTAAGGACTTTACCCATTTCTTTTGATGGTTTCATTCCTAATTCCAACAGATCTCTTCCGCCTATTTTCAGATCCTTCAATGAAAAGCATTCTTTGTTATTGATGATTTCAAAATACATGTTCCTGAGATTGTCGATATAAGGAGGATCTTCTCTGCCACAGCCTTTGATATCAGCTTCTCTCAGTTCGATGAGTTCATAGAAGATATCTTTTCCGAGTCTTGTCATCATTCTTTTGACTGTTTTCTTCTTATCCATCTGCACCATATGCCAGCGGATGAGAAGAAGACATTCATCGATGAGACTGTTTGAGTATTTCAGTCTTGATAAGATAGGTCTTGTTATTCTCTCGCCTTCTTCGTCATGTCCGTAGAAGTGACCGATCTTGTCTTTCATAAAGAAGGTCTTAGGTTTTGCAATGTCGTGAAAAAGAGCAGCCAGACATAAGGCCGGTTTTCTGTCTTTGATGTATTTCAAGACATGAAGAGAATGCTCTAAGACATCAAAGACATGATAGGGAGAATGCTGATTGAAGTCTTTCATGGGAAGAAGTTCAGGCAGGAAAGCGGTGAAGATGTCAAAATAATCCCTGATTATCTCATCAGAGTTCTTGAGAACGATTATCTTTAGGAATTCATCTCCGATTCTTTCAGGTGAAACAGTATTAATCAGAGAAGACTCTTTTATCATCGCCTGTTCTGTTTTCTTTTCTATCTTGAAATCGAATTTGCAGGCCAGTCTCAATCCTCTCAGGATTCGAAGAGAATCGTCTTTGAAATCCTGATAAGGATCATATGAGGAACGGATTATTTTATCTTCGATGTCTTTTCTTGAATCACAGACATCAATTAAGCCATCATTTAAAGAATAGGCCAGAGAATCAACAGTGAAGTCTCTTTTTTTAAGATCAGATTCAATAGACGAACGGTCATCGCCTCTGAAAGAAGTGATTTCGATATCCATATCAGGATAGTGAACATTGACAGTGTCGTGCTTGAAGTTCTTGCTGAAGACGCCTTTGTTTTTAAAGACAATACTAGTTTCTTCATATGTTGCAGAAGTTGCCAAGTCAAAATCGTGCGGAGTTATACCCATAATCAAATCACGTATGGCTCCACCTACTACGAAGGCTTTATAACCTTCTTTCTCTAAAGCCAAGAGACAGTCTTTGACAGAATCTGGTATTTTTTCTTCGATATTCATATTAATCTTATTCTTTCACTTTGATAAGGTCTTCTATTGTCGGGAGAAGAAAATCAGGTTTGCCTTTTTCCAATACCGACTTAGACTGATGTCCGCGATAAATTAACGCCGTCTTTCCTTTTAGGTCTTTCCCGACTTCCTGATCGTGAAGGGTGTCACCGATAAAGAGGGTGCTGTCAGGATTATATGGATTAGAAGAGAAATATCTTCTGGCCTGATCAAGCTTTGAGGCACCATAGATGTCGTCGGTTCCGATAATGCCGTCAAAATAGGATAATATCTTAAGCTGTTTCAGTTCTTCTAAAAGAGTAGATGTCTTGGTCGCCGATAAGACAATCAGTCTTTTCTTTCCCTGATATTTCTTTAAGAAGGGAATGATATCTTCAAACATCTGACAGTCTTTGAATCCCTGATTGTATTGAGTGTCAAAGTCGACGGCCAATTCTTCAAAATCATCTGTTCCTAAAGGCGGAAAGAGAAAACCGGCCTTTCTATAGTATTCGATGATCGGGAAGGTGAAGACATCAAGATATTCTTGTTTAGTCACAGCCTTATGATCATGTTTTGTGAGCATATCATTCAGAACATCGACACAGAAATCAAGATCATCGATGATAGTTCCATTGAAATCAAAGACTAAGGTATCAAATGACATGCTGTTCTCCTTTTCAGTCGGCTCAAATAGTATAAAGCCTTATTTCTTTTATTCATATTTTTTTGATTGTATGGATTATGTTGATGGCTTTATTTTAAATAGATACTATTTTAGAAATTAAGCGATATATATTTCAAAGTATCAGGAAAGAACTTCTTAAAAACGTATACGGAATTAACTGTTAGAACTCTTCGCCTTCAGTCTTAGGAGCTTCTTCCCTTTCCTTGATTTTGAGAACATCAGTGGCAATTAAAACAATGAATGCAATATCAGCTAAAGCCAATGCTCCTAAACCAATCCAAGTATATCGAACTGCTAATCTCCAGGGAGAAGTCTCATAGTGGAATGAAGCGCCGGGAGCAATGCCGATAATGGCATTGGAGTTTGCTTTGTTTTAAAGAATATGCTTGGCGGCGGTTATCAGGGTGACAATGACAATCGGAGCCGAAAGGTTTTTGTATCTTTTTATATCAAAGATTCTCATGACAGTCACTAAAGCTATGGCCAGCAAAGAAGTGAAAACACGTCCTGTTACTACAAAACCAAAGTTATCACTTGAGATTTTTCCAATAAACAAGCCAAGATTTCTGTTCATCTCGTTACAAAGGATAATGTCGGAAAGGACCAATGATATTTTGATAAACATATGGAGCTTGTCTTCTTTTAAAAATATAAGCATATACAGCAGAGGAATAATTTAGAACGATAAAGAAAAAATAAAAGAAGATAAAACTTTAGGGCCGATTCTGTCTAAGCCGTAGAAAACAGAAAGAACAACAAAATAAAGGCCGAAGATAATGGCATATTTTAAGACTTGAATCAGAATTGCCTCATATCCTTTTTTACTGGGCCAATCTAAAATAATGCAAATAAGTGAAAAACAGGTAACCTGTAAGAAGGTTGTGATGTCACAGATGTTGGTGAAAAAGAAACTAACGCTTTCCCAATTATTCATTTAATTAATCATATAGCCAATCACATAATAGGTCTAACAAAAACAAAATATTAAGAAAAATATGAATGAATCAATATAATTAAAAATGCGTAAATCAACGTTGTCGATTAACTGCTTTCATATATCAATCTTAATATATTTATATTAGTTTGTTTAATTCAAAAAACAATTTAGCTCCCGAAAAACAAAGTGAATTGTTTGGTTCATGTTTAGCATTTATAGTTTATGTTATTTCCTGATAGTTATCTAAAGAGGATGATTATCTTAGAAGATTCTTTCCGAAGAAGTCTTGTCGAAAAGATGAATCTTATCAAGATCAAAGACAATCTTGATGTCTTCGTCACTATAGACTTCCTGATTGGCAGAGAATTTGCCGACAAAACCAGTTTTGCCTATTTCTGAATGAATATGATATTCATTGCCTAAAAGCTCGGCGATAGTAACCTTGATATCTAATGGATTGCTCTTGTTGCTGATTAGCTTTGAATTGTTTTCAGAAGCGATATCCTCAGGACGTATTCCGAACATCACTTCGGTTTCTTCTGATTTCAGAAGAGACTGATAATGATTGATTAGCTCGTTATTGTGTTTCTTTTCGTTTTCGACTATCTCTTCTTTGGCGGGTCGGTCTTCTTCACTGATAGTCATCTTAAGCTGATCGTCTAGATAGGTGTCGATCTTTTTGAGAAGGTCGATCTTGTTATGATAGTAATCCTCATAGGCTTTGAGATAAGTTTCGTTCATCTTGACTGCAAAGCCGTTTTCTAAGACTATTGAACCATCCTTGATGACGGCTTTGAAGATATTCATGCCCGGAGCACCGATGAAAGTTGAGACGAATAAGTTGGCAGGATAGTTGTAGATTTCCTTGGGAGTTCCTATCTGCTGGACAACACCCTTTTTCATAACTACGATTCTGCTTGCCATCGTCATTGCCTCAGTCTGATCGTGAGTGACATAGATTGTGGTTGCGCCAATAGAACGGTGAAGCTTTACAATCTCACTTCTCATCTGAACACGGAGCTTGGCATCGAGATTTGAGAGCGGCTCATCCATGAGGAACACCTTGGCGTCTTTAACAATAGCCCGTCCTAAAGCGACTCTCTGTCTTTGACCGCCGGAGAGGGCGTTAGGCTTACGGTCAAGATAGTCTTCTATCTCCAGTATCTTAGCGGCCTTCATCACCCGATCATCGATTTCCTTCTTGGGAAGATGCTGCATCTCCAAACCAAAAGCCATGTTTTCGAAGATGGTCATATGCGGATAAAGAGCGTAGGACTGGAAGACCATGGCGACATTGCGGTCTTTGGGTTCTAGGTCATTGGCATATAGGCCATTGATATATAAGTCACCGGCCGTGATGTCTTCCAGTCCGGCAATCATGCGAAGAGTAGTTGATTTTCCGCAGCCGGAAGGACCGACTAGGACGATGAACTCTTTTTCTTTGATGTTCAAATTGAAATCAAAGACGGCCTGGACATGATTAGGATAGATCTTGTTGATGTGCTCTAAGGAAATAGCAAAACCCTCAGGGGCTTTCTTTTCCTTTTTCCTGTTTTCCTCTTCCTGTCTCAGCATATCCTTATGGACAAGCTCTCTTTTCTTTTCTGCGAGTTTTTCTTCTTTTTCAGACAAAAGAGCTTCTTCATCAGTCATTTTGCCATTGTCTTTGTTTTCTTTTTTCTTTTTGAATAAATTGAACATGTCTTTTCTCCTTTGAAGGATAGGGAGCTGTGAGAACAGCTCCCTATTTGCATATGATTATAGACTAAGCGTTTAAGGCAATACTTCCGATAAGAGTGGTGAAATCAGCAGTGACGGTATAACCGGAATCAGCAGCACCCATCGTGAAACTGATTAAAGTGCTGGAGCTATCAATTCACTAGACGCAACAATCTCTTCTTGATGCATTCGGTTCGTCCTGGTGCGGAAATTGTAGGTAATGACGGCGTTTTTCGTGTCTTCATCTATCACGACTGAGTTGACGAAATTATCCACAATTCTCTTTTTGTCCCTCGGAGTTTTGATTTCCATTCTCCTGAATTGATTGATAAACCACTTGATCTGGTCTTTGCTCAAGACAGGATTTTTCATCTTCTCTTCCTCAAGGCTTCTTTCGAGCTTCAGTTTGTCATTTTTCAGTTCGTCGTAGCGCGCTTTGAAGTCATTAGAATCCATTCCGTTCTCAATAGCCTGCATGATATTCGCCATTCTCTTTTGGACCGAAACTATGTTCATTTCGATTTCCTTGATCATCGGATTTCCCTTCAGTTCATGCTCATAGACTGAATCAACCAAATCATCAAACTCGAATTGATCCCTGAGCCATTCCATAGTGGAATCCACAACAAAGTCCTCTATCCACTTCTTTGGTATGACTCTCATCTTGCAAAGCTTCTTTTTGGCTCTCTTGCATTTGTAGTACTGATAGGTCTTGTTTCTGCTATTAGATGACTCTCCCACCATTTTGCTACCACAGGCACCACAAAAGAGCTTGTCAGTCAGGATATAGCCTTTGTTATCGCCTGAACGATAGATTTGATTATGGTTGGCGTTTCTCTCAAGTTTGTCCTGAACAATCTCATATGTCTTTTCATCAATGAGGGCTGGATAGCAATTCTTGTTAGTAGTACCACCCCAGGTGTATTCGCCTAGATAAAGCCTGTTCTTCAATATGTTGCTGATTGTTCCGTGAGACAAAGGCTTTCCGTCTCTCTTTCTCACGCCTTTGTTCTCTAGCATTATCTTCAGTTCATTGCATGAGAAATCAGTCGTGGCATATTGATGAAATATCTCTCTTACTACTTCCGCTTTTTCTTCATCTACAAGCAGTTTTCCGTCCTTAAGAATGTAACCAAAAGCAACCCTGCCACCATTGAATTTGCCGTTGATGACATTGTCCTTCTCTCCACGCTTAATCTTCACTGCCAGTTCGGCTGAATAATACTCATTGTAGGAGTCTCTCATTCCCTCAATGAGGATATTCTCCGGGCCGTCTAAGTTTACTTCGGTGGCTGAAAGAAACACCACCTTGTTCCTTTTAAGGATATCTCGGTAGTCCATTGCTTGTCTTCTATTCCTGGAGAATCTGTCAGACTTCCACACGATGACTGCGTCAAAAGCATTCGAGTAGGAATCATTGATCATCTTCTGGAATGACGGTCTATCATCGCTCCTGGCTGACAAAGCCCTGTCGACATAAGTATCGATGATTTCAATGCCTCTAGAATACGCAAAAGAACGGCAATCTCTCAATTGCCCTTCGATGGACTCTTCTCTTTGATTGTCGGAAGAATAACGAGCATAAATAACCCCACGCATAAGCAAAGCCTCCTTTAATATTTTGCCAGAAGCTTTGTTTTCTTACGTGCTTCTTATGCGTAAGCAATTAGGGTTTTCCTATCAATTAGTCTATGGCTTTAATATAACATCAATATAATATGTCTTCAATGTCTTAATCGACATGGTCATCGAATTCATTATGAATCCAATCTATCCAACTTCTAACCGTCTGAGATCTTCTCTTATATACTTCATCACTTAAATTCGGAACTTGTTTTCTTAAAACATCGGAGATGTCTGAAATGGAGAACTTTGTTTTAAACATTAAGTCATAGAAGAAAACAGTACCAAAAATTTTATTGCTAATTATTAGTCTTGCAAGTTCAATGTTCTGTTTACCGCCTTGCTTTAAATCACGAATTTCATTTCCGAGATTCGTAAAAACTTTGCCGTGGGTAATCAATCCCAAATATTCACAAGCAGACAAATAATACATTACTTGTCTATCCGAGATATCGCCTAGTGCTTTTGAAACAACACTTTTGTCAAACAAATCATTTGGATTAGAGATATTTACAATAACCAATATCTTCTCAAAATCATCTGCTTGTGGAAACGTTACATTATTGTTTTCCATAAATTATTACCTCTTTCACTTTCTTTCTTTTTTTACCATCACAATTTATAAATCTATTAGCTTCTATATGATGAATAATATAATGAGTTTCTTTAAAAAGCCCCTTGACGAAATCCGTATCATGCTTACTTACTATTACTTCACAACCCCTTGAAATCAAATCTTCGCATAATCTATGCAATTTTTCTAAATCGGCTCTATCAAATCCATTTGGAATATATGAAGTAAAACCATTTGCATCATAATCATATGGAGGATCAAAATAAACGATATCCCCTTTTATTGCATCAGACACCGCTTCTTCGAAATCCATATTTCTAATAACAATTCCATCTTTTTTCAAAAACTCACTCGCTTTTTTTATCTTATCTTTATTTACAATATCTGGTTTTTGGTACCTCCCATTTGGTACATTGAAAAATCCTTGTGAATTGACTCTATATAGCCCATTGTAACAAGTCTTATTAAGAAAAATAAAACGAGCCGCTCGTGTTACAGGGGACAATTTTTTAAAATTCTTCTTCCTATCCATTTGTCTTATATCATCAAAAAAATCATCATTATATTTATCTCTATAATTGGTTAATTTTTTAATTAATTTGTCTGGAAAATCACGAACTACTATATATGCATTAATCAATTCCGAATTACAATCATTAATAACAGAATTTTTATATTCTAAATTAAAAAATAGAGCTCCACCTCCAACAAAAGGTTCGTAATATCTATTATGGTTGGCTTCTATTTTTTTTAGATCTATCAACTTTCTCAGTTCCTCAGTTAATAGTCTTTTCCCACCAGCCCATTTTATTATTGGTTCCATTATAATTTAACCTTTGTAGATTCGGTTACGGAGTCGCCACAAAAAGCTTTAATTGCCTCTTCAATCTCTTCGTATTGTGTCATTGTAATTCTTTTGCCGTTTGAAATAAGATTCTTACACTGACCAAGATCCTTTAGCCAAATTAACACATCTGGTTTATTAGTATTTAGATTTTTCTTAATCAAAATTTTTTGGAAATGCTCTGACCAATTTGATTTGTATCCGGCCATTTCCATAATTTCGTTAAAAGAAACAAAATCCCATTCTGACAATTTTTCATCTATTCCATTATGTCTATTGATTAATTCTTGATTTGCTTTAAGAGACGTAATCCTTTGCCTTATGTTATCTGGCGTATTAGTGAAAATCCAGTCTTTAGTATTAACAAACTCATTCTCAACTAAATCTCTTAAAGTTTTTTCAATTAGTGTCAATTTTTCACTTGCTGAAGGATTATAGTTTGTATTGTATTCCTTAATATAGTTTGCTAAATCATCATTTATAAACTGTGGGTTTGCTTTATTTAAAGCCACTTGTAAAACTCTCCAAGAAGTATTTTTTGCAGACCCGCCTTTTGCATTTTTAATGCTCGCAATCGACTCTTCATCAAGAGAATTAATAGTATCAGCTAAGGATAGAATGTAATCCTCACATTTAGAATAGAAATCTTTCCAGTAATTAATTATTTGAGTTTTCGTTTCATCTAAAACGATTTTGGTAATGTCATCAATAATTCTTAATATTGCATAAATGGAATTGTTAATAGTCAAAAAGCCTAGGCTACCTTTATCCCATTCTGAAGAGCAAAACTCGCTTATTGTTGTCAAGCATTTGGAAATAAATGGATAAAGAATATTTGCTGTCTCATCATTTGTATTCTTTTCAAAGCAGCCTTGTTTAATTAGTTCATTTTTATTTTTCTTATATTCATTAAAAAAGCATGATTTTTCCAAAGCATTTTTAATATATTCAAT
>DHDT01000022.1:22904-25974 GCA_002399505.1 Caryophanales bacterium UBA4869
AACGTTTAGTTGTTGAAGTGTTTTCACCTGTTACAACTCTACCATATAAAGGTGATTTCGAGTCTTCTCCAAGTTTTTGGGCAATATATAGCATGATGGCTTTTTGCCTTTCAGACATATTTTCTGAATCCCATAATAAATCAATATCTAAGGTATTTCTTAAACTTTTTGATACCGATTTTTGATTTTCGTTGATATCCATAAACATTTTAACCTGAGTTTGTTTGCTCATATCAACAAAGGCTACAACAGGAACTGAATTTGAATATGCATATTTACTGTCAGAATAACCATATAATCTATGTTGCCCATCAATAACATATGCAGATTGATAGGTTTTAGGCAAATGAAGAATTCCTATTTTTGAAACAGAGTTTTCAACCTTTAAAGATGATTGGTCAAATTGAAGTTTTCTTCCACCACTATCAATCGAGATTATTAATGAGTTAGGAAAATAGCCGCCATCGTTAATAAACTTCCTTATTTTCTTTAATCGATCCGCTTTTATAAGTCGCTGATATGTCGGCATTAAGTCGTGATTGGCATTATTTCTATGCAAAACATATGCGATTTTTAATAATTTGGCTGGCTCAATAGAAAAAGAATAATAAGTAAGTCCACCCATTTTACCTTCAATTGCTGGAACGTCAGATTTCATACCTTTTATAGTTTGTCCAGAGAAAAGCGAACCCAAAAGCTGATATTTTGCAGAAGTACCAAGTTGGTGTACTAATTCTTTATAATAAAGAACTGTATCATAATCAAAATTCGCAATTCTAAAATCGTTCATTCGTCCTATATCTTGATCTCCCAAAATATAATTCTTAGTCGCAAATATATATTTGCATTTTCTATTTGGATATTTCTTTTTAATTTCGTTGCACAAGCCACCATAGTATCCATTAATAGATTCCAAATCTTTCTTCCAAGTAGTGGTATTATCAATAATTTCAGTTTCTTTGCACTCAATAAAAAGACATACTTCATCATCAATGGCAATCACATCAATTTGTTTTGTTAAGTTTGGATTTGTTTCAGAATAAGACATAACGAAATCATCAGTCTTATTCATAACAGTAAATCCCATGTTATAAAACATGGTCCATACTTCATCTTCGAAAGAAGAACCGATTTCCTTCTTTTTGGTCATCATAATTGACGCATCTTTATAAGGCTTGCCTGTAGACGACCAGCCATTCTTTTCTCTAGAAAGAATTTCGTCTTTTTTCACTCTTTCCTTTATATTAGTCTGTTTACGTTCTTCAGATATGTCTTTTAAAGCATCACCAGAAACCAAGTTATCCCAATTTGTCATTTTATTATCCCCTATTCAACTTCATATTTGCTGAATAATTCTTTCAGCTTTCTTTTTGATTTTATTGTTGGGATAGTTTTTCCGTTTTCCCATCTGTTAACAGTTGCAAAAGAAACACACAACAATTCCGCAAACTCAGTTTGGCTCAAAAGCATCATTTCTCTTAATTCTTTAATTTTCTTTGCGTAATCCATTTTTAAGCCTCATTTATTCTTCAAAAAAGTTACTATCAAGTTTTTTTAATTTAATAATCTTATTTTCTGTAACTCCAACGCCATTTTCATACATTAGATTTACTAAATCTTCACCATTAATTAATATCACTTTTCCATCCTTGATTCCTTCAATATATTCTCGGCCTTCTTTTGTGAAATCAGATGTCGTGATAAATACACCCTTTCTCGATCCTTTGCTTTCTTTCCCCTGTAAAGCACCAACAAAATCTCTTACATCATGCCCCGTAACATAATTCTTATCTTTATACCTTTTTGCTTGAATATATATAGTATCGAGGCCTAACTTATCTTGATTAATAACGCCATCTATCCCTCCATCAACCGTTTTTCCAATATGAATACCACTATTTGTCGTTCCATCGCCATATCCCATTGAGACTAAAACTAAAATTACTAATCTTTCAAATGATGATGGCTCCATATCTCGGACTTTCTCTAACAAATCGGTGCATACTTGTGCCTTGATTTGTTTTTGTGCTCTAACAATCATTTCTTCTGGTGTGAATTTTTCTTCAAAGGGTTCACTCTTGTTATCTTTAACAACCTCTTTGCTTTTGCTTCTAGATCTATTAATAAACTCAATATATTTTGGATAACTCCTCAAATCTTTCTCATTTAGTTCTTTTGGATTCTTCCTTAAAAGTTTGTGGCCTAAATCATTGATTAAGAAAGTTCCTCTTTTTGGCGATTCAATTAAGCCGGATTGCTTTAAATATGTTAAGGCCCAACCACCACGATTGAGATAAATAGGTTCACCTGCAGATACAGTTTCTGCCATCATGTTTTCATCGAGACCCATTCCTTTACTAACGTTATCAATTATCTCTTTTCGCTTATGAACTAAATTATCAGAAAGGTATCTCAATTCTGGCAACATGTATTCATTCCATTTTGGTTGTTCCATAATTATTCTCCATTTTTGTTAATTATATCATCAATATAACATTTATTAAACACGTTTTACTAGTTCCGGCTCATTTTTTTTAAAAATCGTTATGTGGGTTTCCCACTGCCGAGCCTGCGAGGAGATAAGGAGTGCTGCAGAATGCGGCACCCGCTTATCCTGTTACCTTTTTTAAGCAAAATTTTGCATTCTTGGTCGTTGATTCTTACTATGTGGGTCTTGAATTCTGCCACCCAAAATTCGTCTTTTCTCTCAATGCTTTGTTCAGTAAGTTTTTTATGGTCTTGACTGAATGCTTTATGGATCGTTGCTGAAAGAACGTCCACATAGACTTCCTTGCTTATCTCATCAATCTCCTTTAATTCATTTTCTTTCTCTTCCAAATAACCGCCCTCCTTTACTCCCACGTTAAATACCTCTCTACTTAAAAGGCTGGAGAAAGACAAAAACTTAACTTTTTCAAAAATCTCCCTCCACTTAAAAGGCTAGAAAAAGGCTAAAAGTTTCCATTGAAAATCAAAATAATTAAAATTCATATAGAAACGCTCACACTCCCCTCACTATAAATGGAACAAATCTCCTGAAATTCGTCCCCTTAAAAGCAAAAGCCTCCTC
>DHDT01000015.1:0-10694 GCA_002399505.1 Caryophanales bacterium UBA4869
TCCCCAAAGATCCCGAGCAACCTAAAAGGAAACGCGGGAGGCCAAAGAAAAGTGCTGCATAGTCTAGCAGATTGGGAAACTATTAATATATACTAAGTTGTTTAATCTATGAATAACTAAAATTTTCGAATTTGTAACTACTCGCTTTAATCGTAGAAATAAACACTGATGATTTTGCTAGAGGGGTTGATTTTTTAATTAAAAACAACGGTTTTTTTCATCTCTTACTGTCATTATTGTAGATAAAAGACCCTCTTTTGTCTAGATAGGTTCAAGACTTGAACCGACTAGGCATTTTCGTCTCTGAAAAGTAGCATTAATTTATTAATGCTAGCTTATTTATGAGGCTGAAAAAATCTTATTCTCTTGTTTTCTCTTCTGATTGATTATTAGTTTGTTTAAATCTGTTTTTCATTTTTTTCTCTCCTTCTTTTTTTATTCTCACGTGGTAAATCAAGCCTTCTACGTCGGTTGAATTGACTGAAGCGCTTACAATTCATAATATCGAGCCACTTAAGAAAAAAACCGGTTTCACCTTCTGTTTAGCTTCGCTCAACCAAACAGAAAGAACCGGTCAAGCGAAAGAAAGAGGGGCTCGGACGAAAAAAATATGTTCCTAGAAGGGATGCCTATAAAAAGGAGAAAAACAAATGAAAAAGAAATTTCTTTTATGCTTAGTTTCTATGTCAATGCTTTCATCGCTGTCACTTATATCCTGCGGTGAAAACACTTCAGTAAAACCTGGCTCTTCTAATGTTTCTTCCAGTACTTCCATTGAAGAACCTGTTACTCCGCCTTCTTCTGAAGCGAGAGTTCAATCTGTTTCTTTCGAATACAACAACAAGAAAGTAAACGGAACTCTGGAAGTCAATTTATCTAAAAATACTCTGCAGTTAAACACCGTAGTCAAGAAAGACGAGGCTTTTGTCGGAGAAGTAGCCCACGACAGTTCTGTCAAGACAGTAGCCACTATCGACAAAGCCGGATTAGTAACTCTACTCGGCAAGGGTGAAACTGAGATCACTGCCTCTCTTGGTGATAAGAAAGCCTCTTTTGTCTTAATCGTCAAAGAAGATTCTTTATCCCCTGAAATCCACACTATCACTGTAATCGGCGGCACGGCTTCGACTATTTCCGCTTCCGAAGGCGCCATTATCACTTTGACTCCTACTATTCCCGAACATAAGAAATTCGATAATTGGGAATTTGACGGTACTGATGAAATCTGGAAGAACGGAAATACTTTCAAGATGCCTGACCGCGATATCACTGTCACTGGTATTTTCGAAGACATGAAGTATACCCTCAATGTCATCGGCGGAACTGTCTCCAAAGTCGGAGAAGGCGAGATCCCCGCTGGAACTGTCACTGGAAATACCAAAGAAGGCGAAGAAGCTATCTATGATATCATGTCCTATGAATTTGTCTACGGAAGCGAAATCTCTGTCAAAGCTCTGGCCACTCCTTCAAAGAGCATGTTCATTGGCTGGGATTATGGTGTCACCAATAACAGAGTCGGTGAGACAGGCGTCACTGAATACGGACCCTTCACGATGCCTGATGATACTCTCACTGTCTGGGGAATCTTCTCCAATCGTACTTCTGCTGTCATGACAGCCGGCAGAGTTGATGGATTTACAACAAAACTAATCAAAAATGGTGCTATCGAAAATGGAGAAAAGGATCCTGAATTGGATGGATTATCTGGTTATCGTATAGCTATTAATGGTGCAGCCACAGCAGAAGGTTCCTATCCTGAAAATATCAGCGGGTCTGTTCTAGATACCTTGTCTAAAGGCAGCAACACGTTGAAGGCTATCTTCAAAAACAATCATCCTACCTTATCAGTTACTGTCGAAGTATATGCTTCTTTCTATGGAAACATCGTAACTTCTGGTTGGGTGAGTGTTGCTCCAGGTGAGACTATAACAAAATATTTCAGTGCTGGTTTGGCTATTGTCGAACCTTATTGGGGTTTTGCAGTAAGAGAAGATGTTGGCGGAAGTTCAAGTGAGACAATTCAACTCGATATGGTCTTAGGCTCTGCTCCTACTTATCCTGATGGAGACAAGCTCTTGGCTGTTTCCGGAAAACCGGAATATGTTGGCTTCGATGGCTTTGATGCTTGGGTCAACCCTTGGGGCGGTCGCCGTCCTTCTTCAGCTAATAAGGCAGTAGGTTTAGCCGCTTTCGCTGCATACACAATGGATTTCACTACCAATAATATGTATGTCAAATCCAGAATCAATAACCTTCCGGCCTTTGATGAGAAGAATCCTTCCACTACAGTCTATGCCAAGGTTGTTAATAACGTAAACACTGTTCAAACCTACACTGCTACTTATCGCATAGCAATAAGCAAGACTAATAATCCTAACACTGATAGCAGCACAGTCTATAAAGAAGTCACTGTCACTAAGCATAATGAAACCAAAGTAGTTGCCATTACTTTCGATAGAACAGCCGATTATACCGGCGATTATTACATCAGTCTCGTTAAACCTCAAACTGATGGTGTTTCTGGAACTTATCCCTATAACCTCTGTCTGCAGATGACTTATAACAATGTTATGGGCTATGAAGGAGAATAGAAATGAAAAAGAACAAGCCGATTCTGTTTAGCTTATCAACTCTGGGCCTTTGTGCTTTGATTACCGGAACCATGCTGGTTTCCGGTAATTCCGGCAGCAATCTCTTTGCCAATATGAAGAAGGGAACTGCTATCGATAAAGTCGACGGCAACTACTATAACTCCGATTATGACACCCGTGACGGTGTCATCAAGGCTTCCAACGAACTCAATGAAGTCATCGCCTATGAGGGTATCACTCTCTTAAAGAACGAAGACAACGCTCTTCCAATCAGAGCCAATTCCAAAGTCAGCGTCTTTGGCAAGAACTCCAATGCTCTTATTATGGGTGGATCAGGTTCGGGCTCTGGCGGAGGCGGGCTTTCCGTTTCCTTAAATGACGCTCTCAAGAGCGCAAACTTTGATGTCAACACCACTTTGGAAAACTTCTATTCCGACAACGCCAAGTCAGGAAAGGGACGCGGTGCCGCTCCGACTAACGGTCAGGTTTCATCCGGTTACAATACCGGTGAGACTCCGATTGAAAACTATACGGAAGACATTGAGAAATCCTATGATACTTATTCCGATGCCGCTATCGTCGTCATCAGCAGAATCGCCGGAGAAGGCTTTGATCTTCCCCGTTCCATGTACTATAACGGCAGTACATATGGTGCTTCTACTACCAATGAAGAAGACGGGACCATTGTTCCCGGTGCCCGAGAAAAGAGCGATCACTATCTTCAGTTAGACAAGAACGAAAGCGATTTGATCAAGTACTGCGGAAATCATTTCAGTAAAGTCATTGTCCTTTTGAATACCGGTTCTCAGTTTGAGTGCGGATTCCTAGATGATCCTGATAACTACGGCTATTCTGCCAATGTCAAAGCCGCTTTGTGGGTCGGATATCCTGGCTCAAACGGCATGACCGCTTTGGCTAAGATTCTCAAAGGAGAAATCAACCCTTCCGGTAAGACTACTGATACCTGGTCCCGTGACTTCACTAAAGATCCTACTTACAACAACTTCGGAAACAACATGGTTGAAATCAATGCCGCCAACAAGGGCAATCAGTATGCTAACCTTCCTTCAAACAGCGGTAACGGCGGCGGTGGATACCGCAACAACTATGTCTGCTATGAAGAAGGCATCTATCAGGGCTATCGTTACTATGAAACCAGAGGAACGACTGAAGGAAACGGAGCCTATACCGGCGATATCAAGGGCACAACTAATGTCACTTGGGATAACTGGTACAACGCTCATGTCGTCTATCCTTTCGGATACGGTCTTTCCTATACTTCTTTCACTCAGGAAATCGTCTCCAGCACTCCTGCCTCTAATGCCACCTTATCAAAGGACAACGATATCACTCTCAAAGTCAAGGTCACTAATACTGGAACTGTAGCCGGAAAAGACACTGTCGAACTCTATTATGGCGCTCCCTATATTGATTCCGGCATTGAAAAGCCGACTGTCAATCTTGTCGCCTTTGAAAAGACCGATATCCTTAGTCCTGGCGCCAATCAGATAGTAGAACTGAAGATCAAGGCTCAGGATATGGCTGCCTATGACTACAATGACGCCAATAAGAACGGCTTCAAGGGCTATGAACTTGATAAGGGCATCTATACTGTGAGCATCATGTCTGATGCTCACGTCGCCTTAGATGACATAAAATTATCAGTATCTGAGACTATCACCTATGAAAACGATGCGGTAACTGGCAATGAAGTCAAGAACCGCTTTGATGAAGTCAGCAGCTATATACCTCAATATACCGATGAAAACGGAACTACTATGAAGTATATGTCCCGCAAAGACTTCAAGGGAACATTCCCGGCCAAGAAGAAAAAGCTCATCGCCACTGAGGCAATCCAGACTCTTTTGAAGACTTGGGACAACAGACCCGCTAACGCTGATGAAAGCGAGCCTTATTACACCGCTGTCGCACCGACGACTGATGCCAAGAACAATATTCTCCTCTCAGAATTGGTCGGTATCGAATACGATGATGCAAAATGGTCTTCCTTTATGGATCAGCTTTCAGTCAGTCAGATGACAGACTTAGTCTGCAACGGACCTTATGCCTCGGGTCAGAACATCCCTTCTTTAGGCATAACCCGTGCTCCTAATGCCGATGGCCCGGCTGGCTTCATCTATGGTGCACCTTCCGGAAGTTACAACTTCTGGTGCTGTGAGACAGTTCTTGGTGCTACCTGGAACAAGAATCTCGCTAAGGAAAAAGGCAAACTGATGGGTAACCTCGCTCTCTGGGGAAATGGCGATAACGATTCCAAGATCTGCGGCTGGTATGCTCCTGCCTGCAATATCCATAGAAGTCCTTTCTCCGGACGTAACTTCGAATACTATTCCGAAGATGGCGTAATCTCCGGATATATGGCTGCTTTCATCACTCTAGGTGCTCAGGAAAAGGGTCTCTTCACTTATGCCAAGCACTTTGGATTAAACGATCAGGAAACCAACAGATGCGGTCTGATGACTTGGGCCAATGAGCAGTCGATGCGTGAAATCTATTTCCGTCCCTATGAACTCGCTGTCAAGGTGGGCAAGACTCACGGAATCATGTCTTCTCTCAACAGAATCGGTACTACCTGGACTGGTGGATCGTATGGCATGTACACCGAAATCCTCAGAAATGAGTGGGGATTCAAGGGATCAGTTGTCACTGATACCTATATGGGTGATAATTCCGGTCTTTCTAACGCTGATCAGATGATCAGAGCCGGTGCCAACCTCAGTTTAGGAAATGCCTCTCTGACTTATGACAAGACTTCCCCGACGACTGTCAGCTGTCTTAGAAAAGCCAGTCAGGGAATCCTCTATGCCAATGCCAATAGCTGTGCCATGAATACGGGCAGACATCCGACTAAACCTTCCGGCATCGACAGTTATTC
The DNA here is from genome assembly GCA_002399505.1 of Caryophanales bacterium UBA4869. Lineage (GTDB taxonomy): Bacteria > Bacillota_I > Bacilli_A > RFN20 > CAG-288 > Enterosoma. The sequence continues at coordinate 5,488 of DHDT01000015.1, forward strand.
CGGACGTGCTTTGAAGACTGGCGTTGTCAACGCCGCCTATAAGGAGGATGTCTCCGGTGCCCGCATCAATAAGGATCTCTTCCCCGACAGCAATGACTCCGACATCGTCTATTCTTTAAGTGAAGGAAGTACTCTTCCTTCTGGTCTTATCCTTTCAACAGACGGCACCATCCTTGGTACTCCGACTGAAGAAGTCAACAATTATCTCTTCTCCATCACTGCCTCCTATGACAAATACAAAGCTGAAGCCTCCTTTGCTGTCAGCATCGTCAATTCCGGCGGATCTATCGTCTATCAGGCTGAAACTGAGATGGCTGACGCTACTATCGGTTCTGCCTATAATGGAAGTGTCAAGGGAGCCAGCATCTACAAACCGGATGCCACTAAAGAAGAAATTGAAAAATACCCTGAAATCACCTATTCTTTGGCTAACGGAAGTATCTTACCGGAAGGTTTAGTCCTCAATAAGGACGGAACCGTCACTGGTACTGCAACTAAGGAAGCCGAAGATTATGAGTTTACAGTCGTTGCCTCAGCCTTAGGCTATAAATCTAAGACTATGACTTTCGAAATATCTATCTACCATCCGATGGAATTTGCCAGCAAGAAACTCGCTGACGGAAAATTAGGCGAGAACTATGTCGAAAAGGTTGCTAAGGCGACAGCTGAAAATGCCGTCACCTACCAACTTAAGGAAGGAAGCACTCTGCCTAAGGGCCTTGTCCTTACTAAGGGCGGTCATATTACCGGAACACCTTTAGAGACTGTCACTGACAAGAAGTTCACAGTCGTCGCCTCTTCTTCTCACGCTAAGGATGCAGAAGCTGAGTATTCGATTACTATCGGACTCAACTACAATGACATGACTCTTCCTAATGGAAAAGTCGGCGTCAAGTATTCTGGAAGTGTCGATACGGCTCAGGGTGCCGGCACTATCACTTATTCCTTAAAGGAAGGGAGCATCTTGCCTGAAGGTCTTGTTCTCTCTGCTGACGGCAAGATCACCGGTACTCCGACCAAAGCCGGAAACTACGAGTTCACAATTGTATGCAGCGCTGAAGGCAAGAAGGGTGATGAAATCACTCTGAAGCTCTTTGTCGCCAATGCCGACAAGATCGATGAACCTTCTGATCCTTCTGATGACAAACCCAGTGAGAACAAGGGCTGTGGCGGCTCGATTGCCGCTGTCTCCTCTGTTGTCGGTGCCGCTGTTCTTCTCGGTTTAGGATTAGGACTTAAGAAACGTAAAGACGATAAGAAAAACTAATAGATGGCAGTGGGGAAACACAATGGAAAAAACTAAACAAAGACGTCTTCTCAAAACCAAAGGGTTAGGGGTCTATTCTCTTACTATGCTTTCATTATCTCTGGTCCTAGTTGTCACAACTGTGGTCGTTACCCAAAATAAATTTCTTTACAACACCATCTGTTCGGCTTTAGGAAGTGAAAGACGATATCTGAAAAGCGGTGATGCCTCGGCTGTCTCAAGATTCAGCTCTGACTTTGATTCCAAGAAGGATGTTTTGAAAGCCTCTAATGACCTAAACGAAGAGATCATGGAGGAAGGAACTGTCCTTCTGAAGAACGACAATCAGGCTCTTCCCTTGAAAAAAGGCTCTAAGATCACTGTTTTCGGTAAGAATTCTGTCAACCCCGTCTTAGGAGGTTCCGGCTCAAATGCCGGAACTTCCTCAGGCGTCGTCTATGATGTCTACTCCAGTCTCAAGGAGGCGGGATTTGAAACCAATCCGATTATCGAGGATTACTATAAAAGCTCCGACTCTGGTGCCAGTCGTCCTGATAATCCCGGAATGGGTTCGATACTGACAGGCTTCCCCATAGGGGAGGCTGCTGTTCCTTATTCATCCAAGGTTACTTCGAGTTATTCCGACTATTCTGATGCCGCCCTCGTCTTTCTCTCCCGTATCGGCGGTGAAGGCTACGACTTGCCGAGAACGATGACTTATGACGGAAAATCCTACACGAACTGGGATAATAACACCGAGAAGATTCCCGGTGCCAGAAATGTTGATGATCACTATCTTCAATTAGACCAGAATGAAACTGATATGCTCGATGAGGCCTGCAAGAATTTCTCTAAGGTAGTCGTTGTCATCAACAGCGGCTCACCGATGGAATTAGGTTTCCTCGACGACAGCTCTCATTACGCCTACAACGAAAAGATCAAGGCCTGTCTTTGGATCGGCCATACAGGAAATTCCGGCTTGGGCGCTTTAGGAAAAGTCTTAAGCGGTGAAGTCAATCCTTCGGGAAAGACTGTCGATACCATGTCCAGGAACTTCAAGGACGATCCTACCTGGTGGAACTTCGGGAACAACTTAATCAAGGACGGAAACAGATACACTCTTGACAGAAAAGACAAAAATGCTTATTTTGTAGAATATCGAGAAGGTATCTATGTCGGCTATCGCTACTATGAGACCAGAGGCGAGACTGACGGCGAAGACTGGTATCAGAAAAATGTCGTCTATCCTTTTGGATACGGATTAAGCTATACTTCTTTCTCCTGGGATGTCGACACTTCGAAAGTCCCTTCTATCATCAACGAAAACTCTGATATCACAATTGATGTCACTTGCAAAAACACCGGCTCAGTCGCCGGCAAAGATGTGATTGAACTCTACTATTCTGCCCCCTATACAGAAGGCAAGATTGAAAAGTCCTCCAAGGTCTTAGGTGACTATGTCAAAACCGATGTCCTAAATCCCGGAGAAAGCAAAGTCTACTCTCTTTCTCTTAAAGGAAAAGACATGTCTTCCTATGACTATCACGATGATAACGAAAACGAATTCAAGGGCAACGAACTTGAAAAAGGCGACTATAAGATATCTATCGGAAAAGACGCTCATGAAGTAGTCAAGACCTGCAACACCTATGTCAATGAAACCGTCTTGCTTAAAAACAATGACAGAGGCAAAGAAGTCAGCAATCAGTTTGATGATGTCAGTTCTCATATCGAAACCTATCTCTCCAGAAAGAACAAATTCGAAAACTATGACAAACTCAAAGGCTCTTCTGAAAACGCCTATCGCAGTGTAACCGCTGATTTCATCAAGACTCTTTCCTATTCTCTTTCCGATAAGGAAACTGACCCCTGGTATACAGCTGAGGCTCCTAAGCAGAGCAACAGCGAACTAAAAGCTGAGCAGTGTGAAGTGAAGCTCTATGATCTCTTTGGCAAAAACTTTGATGATGCCAAGTGGGATAAACTGCTTGATCAGCTCACTGTCAGTCAGATGAATGCTCTGGTAAGCTCTGGAAATTACCGAACTGTCGGACTTGATAACATCTCCAAGCCTGCTACAATCGATGCTGACGGACCGATGGGCTACGCCATCTTCATGGGTGATACTTCAGTCTATGATACTTGCCGTTATGCCTCCGAGACGATGATGGCCTGTACTTGGAATACTGACCTGGCATTCCAATATGGTCAGATGATTGGCAATGAAAGTCTTATCGGCAACGAAAAAGGCGATAAGAGAACATATTCTGGCTGGTATGCACCGGCTATGAATATCCATCGCTCACAGTTTGGAGGAAGAAACTTCGAATACTATTCCGAAGATCCTCTCATCTCTGGAAGAATGGCAACGGGAGTTGTCAAAGGTACGAAGAGCAAAGGCGTTTACACCTTTGCCAAGCACTTTGCCCTGAATGAACAGGAAACTAACCGTGATACGACCGGCTTGATAACCTGGGCCAATGAGCAGAGCATGCGTGAACTATACTTCAAACCCTTTGAGATGACAGTAATAGACGGCAAGACTACCGGCATGATGTCATCTTTCAACCGTATCGGTACGACCTGGGCTGGCGGAAGCTATAATCTTCTGACCAAGGTTCTCCGTGAAGAATGGGGATTTGAGGGAACAGTCATCACTGACTTCAACCTGAAGACCTATATGAATACGGATCAGATGATCAGAGCCGGCGGAGACTTGAACTTATCTCCTTCTAAGAGTCCCACTTCTATCTCGACTGCAACCGATATCGCCTCTTTGAGAAGAGCGACTAAGAACATCCTCTATACAGTTGGAAACTCCAATGCGATGAATGGTGTCGGCGATGGTATCGTCTGGGGCTATAAGATGCCTGTCTGGGAAGTCATTCTGATAAGCATCAATATCGGTTTTGCGGCTATTACAATCCTGATTGGATCCTTATACTTTGTCTTCAAGTATCAGAATAAAAAGATGAAGAGCGAGATTGCTCAGAAAGGAGAAGTCAAAGATGAATAAAAAGAGAAAAATACTATTAAGCTTAGCGGGATTGCTTACTTTCATTCCTTTAGCAAGCTGCGGAGAAAATAGTTCTTCTGTCAAGCCTTCAAACAATGAGACTTCAAAAGAAACAACCAGTGTTGACACTTCCGCCAAAGACTATGTCATGGAAGCTGAATATATCAACCTTGACGGTGTTGTCGGAGCTGGTCTCTCTTCAGATCAGGCCGGTGTTGAGATGATCTACGGTGATGGAACACAGGCTCAGAAAGATATGGGCTGGGGAGAAGGCTTCTATGTGGGCTATACCTATTCCAATGCAGTAAAGCTTGATTTCGTCTTTACTTCCGACAAGGCCGGAACCGGAACTTTCGCTCTGAGACTTGGTTCGGAGTTAGGTGATATCAATATCACTCCCGAGGCCATGGAAGTCAAACTGAATGATGTGGCATTAAGCTACACCAGCATCTTTGTCGAAGGCTCCTCCATGGATAAGATGAAGTTCTTCGATAAGACTGTTTCGACTAACGGAACCATCAAAAACGGAAGCAATACTTTATCGGTATTGATTCACGACAATGATTTAAGACCCGGAAATCAGACTGGCGGCCCGACTATCGACTCTCTTAAAATCCAGACTTCTTCCGTTCTTTCCTGGACAGATAAGAAAGACAATCCTTCCAGAAGAGGTGAAATCTAAACGTTTGTCTCAGACTAAAACAGAGGGCTCCTTTTTGGAGCCCTTTTTTGGTGTTTTCTTTAGTAAATACCTGTTCAAAAAAATTAAACTGCAAATATTCGCCTTGATTATCAAACAAACGACTAAAACCAAAGATAATAAAGTATAATAGTATTATTAAAGGTTTTACATATATAAGGTATATGTAACAGATAGTCTTAGAACAGAAAGGGATATGAGATGCAACACCGACTGGAAGCAGGTAAGCTCTTAGATGAAAAAGC
>DHDT01000015.1:10789-14238 GCA_002399505.1 Caryophanales bacterium UBA4869
TTAGATGAAAAAGGCAATCTTCAAGAGGCCGGCTACGCTTTTTCTTTGGTGAAGGAATACCAGAGAAAAGATATTAAGGCCGCTAAGTTCCGCATAAAGGAATGGGATTACTATTATTTCGGAAATGATGAATATGGAGTTGCTTTGACAATCGATGACAACTCCTACATGTCTTTGGTATCAGTTTCTTTTCTTGATTTTAAAATAGGCAGACAGGTTACTAAGTCTCCTATGGGCTTCATGCCTTTAGGAAAAGTAGGTTTTCCTCCTTCTTCTGTGAAAGGAGATGTGACCTTGGAAGGAAAGGGTTATTCCTTTTCTTTTCTTAATGACGGAAAGAAACGACATCTGATAGTTCGACTTGATAATTTTGAAGATGAAGACGGCTTTGAATGCGACTTGACTGTCACTTCCCAAAACGTTGATTCCATGGTCATTGCCACCCCTTTTAAAAAGGACAGACATTTCTATTACAATCAGAAAATCAATAATCTGGAAGCTAACGGAACGATAAAGATCGGCCGTGTCCGTTATCCGGTTTCCGGCTGGCAGGGTGTCTTAGACTGGGGCCGAGGAGTCTGGACTTACAAGAACACTTGGTATTGGGCGTCCTTATCCGGAATTTCCGATGGTCACTTAGTCGGATTCAACTTAGGATATGGATTCGGAGATACGACGGCCGCTTCTGAAAACATGCTTTTCTATGATACTAAAGGCTATAAGATGAATGATGTCGTCTTCGATATCCCCAAAGGCAAGAACGGCAAAGAAAAGTATATGGAGAAATGGGATTTTCATTCCAGTGACGATACTATCAAGATGACCTTCACACCTGTCTTAGACAGATACGATAACTCTAATGTCTTGTTGATATCTTCTCTTCAGCATCAGGTATTCGGCTACTTTGACGGATATTTTCTCGTTCCGAAAATCGGAAGAGTGAAGATCAGTCACGTCTTAGGCTTTGCTGAAAAAGTAGTCAACAAGTGGTAATTGCCGTCGTCTGTTTTTTATATTGTCTGCAATAGAAGGTGTAAGTCTATAATATTTCTGTTTATAATGAATTAACCATTCTCATTGAAAGGAGGTCAAGTTCATGAAGAAAAGACTTCCGCTGTTTGGTGTTGTCGCCGCTGTCTTAGGAATACTGGCTGCTATCTTATGTGTCATGCCTGCCTATGTCATTGAGACTACAGTCATAAGTTCCACTTCATCTGTTTCCTATTCTCTGTTCAATCTGATGTTTGGCTGTGATGTCACAGTTGATAACAGCGGCAATCCAGTCGCATCCATTGGACTTATCATCGGTTTCATCCTTTTGATCTTAGCTATAATTGCTGTCTTAGCCTGTGCCTTCCTCTCTGCCAAAAAGAAGAACAAGAAGATGAACGATGTCGTCACTGTCTTAGGATTCACCGCCTTTGCATTCTTCATCACCGCCGGAATCTTAGTTTTCTTCGCTCTTAAGATGACTGGCCTGAGTGTCGGAACTGTCGACTTTGCCATTATCAAAGGCAAATCCTCGATGGGTGCCGGTATCTATCTAGTTGGCATTATCTCTATCATGGCCGGTCTGATTTCCTCTTTGTTTGCTATCAACAAGTTCATCAGGTAACTGATTAAAAACTATTTATTGGAAGGGGCTTTTCAAAAAGTCCCTTTTAATTTCCTTTCTCTTAAAGACTCTGATTATCTTAAAATATATACATGGTCAAAAATTACAGCCTTGCCGAGATAAAAGAAGAACTAAACAGAGAGATTGAAGAACTGGAAGAAAAAGATCCCTCTTATTTGAATTGCCGTCACTGTCCTTATAAAGGAAAATGCTGTATTGATAACGATATTGATATAAGAGAAGACGAGTGGAATGAAATCAAATCTCTTCTTGACTCTTCTTTGGAAATAAAACAAAAAGTCAGAGAGAACTTTATCAATGACCGCAAGTGCTATTTTAGAACTGATACCTGCTGTCTCATTAATGACATAAGGCCGACTAACTGTCTTTATACTCCCTATCAGGTGATACAGAATATTTATGATTTCAAAATAACTTACAGCAAAAGAAGTCCGGAATGTGATTTTGAGACTGTCGAAGAAGATTCTTTTGAGTTAGATGATAAAGAATATCTCAAAAAGATTGGGGAACATTATTATCTGTTCCTCAATCATTGGTTTTTAAGCTTCGAGAATCAATCAGAAAACTGCTATAAAGAAACCGGCTTTGAAAGACTCAGAGAATATTTTGAATCAGCTTGTTAATGGCAGTGATGTTCGCCGCAGCCTTCACCCTCTTCATGAGAACAGCAGACAGCATCTCTTTTTGCTAAACCGCCCTTGATGAATTCGATTACCAAATCATCGGTGTTTCCGCAGTTTCCGGGGAAGACGTTGATACCAGTCTCACTGAGATAGTTGATGGCGCCAGGCCCGATACCTCCGCAGATTAAGACATCTACATTGTTATTCATCAGAAAACCAATCAGTTCACCATGACCCTGACCATTGGTGTTGATGATTTTCTTCTCAACTATTTTCTTGTTTTCGACAGTATAGAAGGCAAAATTCTCCGTTTTTCCAAAATGCTGGAAGACTTCTCCGTTTTCATAAGGCAAAGCAATAATCATAATATTGTCCTCAATTCCTATCTAGTTTAATGGAAGTCAGAGATTTAGTCAAAGAACAGAAGCATTCTATTGCTTTGCCTGGTCCTATGTTAAAATACTTACATGAATAAAATAACTGTAATCGGTGCCGGACATGTAGGAAGTTCTGTATGTTTTTCACTTTTAGAGCAGAACATCGCTGATGAAATAGCCTTGATCGACCTTAATGAGAATTTAGTAAAAGGCCAAGTCAAAGACTTAAAGGACTGCGCCTTTATCACCTATGAAGACAAGATGGTCAAAATCGGCACTTATGACGATGTCAGAGACTCTTCCTTTGTAGTGATAACGGCTGGTTTGAGTCAGCCTCTTTCTGCCAAAGAGGGAAGAACAGCCGGACTTTCTAAATGCGTTTCTATCATCAAGAGCATCATGGCTGAGATTACAAAGAGAGATTATAAAGGATTCATAATCGTCGCTTCCAATCCTCTGGACGTCATGACCTATTACGCATATAAACTGTCGGGATTAGACAAAAGACAGGTGATAGGAACCGGAACTCTTTTAGATAGCACACGTTTAAGAATAATCCTGGCTGATAAGCTCGAAGTCAGAGTAGAAGACGTTGAGGCTATGTCTTTAGGAGAACACGGAAATACTCAGTTCATGCTGTTATCCAAAGCTAGAATCAAAGGCGTGTCTCTTTCTGAATATCTTAGCAGAGAAGATATTGATGCAAAGCAGTTTGAAGCGACTGTCAATAACGATCTTCGCCGATACGGCTTTGAAATACTCAATGAAAAAGGATCGACTTATTATGGAGTAGCAGGTGCTGTCTCAAAGATC
>DHDT01000015.1:14311-18104 GCA_002399505.1 Caryophanales bacterium UBA4869
GAGAGGTGCTGTCTCAAAGATCATCAAAACCATCGTCAATGATGAGAAGAAGATTCTCCCTGTCTCTGTCTATTTAAATAACAAATACGGAATAACCGATACTTATATCAGTGTCCCCGCTGTACTTGGAAAAGACGGAGCTGAGAAGATCGATGAGATAACGATGACTGATGAAGAGAAGAAACAGTTACAAGATTCAGCTTTGTTTATAAAATCAAATATCTTATAAGCAACTTAAATAAATGTATGTAGACATGTATTTAGCCGGGACATATCAAACCCATACTGTTTTTAAGGAACTGATAGAATATATAGAGGTAACAGAATATGAAGAAAACTATCTTATCTGCACTTGTCCTTCTTCTTTCTTTAGTCTCCTGTCAGAAAGAAAGCACAGATAATTCAAGCTCTGATTCCAAGCCTTTATGGAAGATGGTTTTCAATGATGAATTCGACGAAAATAAACTCAATACTGAAAATTATGATTTCATGATCGGAGACGGAAGTCTCTATGGCATGAAAGGCTACGGAAATAACGAAAAACAGTATTATACGGACAGCAACTCCTCTCTTGAAAATGGCGTTTTGTCAATCATGGCCAAAAAGGAAAAGCAGGGAGACTGTTCCTATACTTCCTCAAGAATAAGAACTAAAGGCAAGTTTTCTCTGACCTATGGAAAGATAGAGGCGAGAATTTCTCTTCCTGAAGTAAAAGGACTCTGGCCGGCTTTCTGGATGCTTCCTGAAGATGATTTTGAAGAACAGGGCTGGCCCCATTCCGGTGAGATAGATATCATGGAAGCCAAAGGCCGGGTCGATAATATGATAAGCGGCACTCTTCATTTTACTGATGATGACAATAAACATGCCTACAAGACTGGAAACAAAGTATTTGACGTATCAAAAGAAGGGACCATAGCGGATTATCACGTCTACGGGATTATCTGGAGAAAAGAAAAGATCTCCTGGTATTGTGATGATGAAGTCTATATGTCAGTCAATATTTCTGATTGGATGACTGATTCCTATAAGGAGTCATCTTCTCCATTTGATAAGCCTTTTCATATTCTTTTCAATATGGCTGTGGGCGGTGATTATGATAACGGCGTTTTGCCTCCTTCTGACTTTGAAGAAAGCTGTATGGACATCGACTATCTGCGGGTTTATCAACTTAATTAGATAACAGAATCTAAACTAGAAGCCTATGTTTTATCAGCATCTCCCTATGGTATAATAATGAGCCAAGAGAATTAATATGCTAAGACTTGCAATTGTTGAAGACACAAAAGAAGATTCGGATAAATTGCTTTCATTTATCGAAAGATATTCAGAAAGCAACAATCTTGTTCTTGAAACAAAATGTTTTAAGAACCCGGTTCTTTTAGTTGACGATTATTCATCTCGTTTTGACGTGATATTTTTGGATATCAAGATGCCAATGATGAATGGCATGGATGCTGCAAAGATTATCAGAGAGAAAGATAAGAATGTCATCATCATCTTCATTACTTCTCTTGCTCAATATGCCGTTGAAGGATATCAAGTCGATGCTTTGGATTTCATCGTCAAGCCTATCGAATACAATGAGTTCTCCTTGAAATTCAATCGGGCATTATTGAGAGTACATCAGGAGAAGAAAAGATCGATATCAGTCAATATCGGAAACAATGTCGTCCGTCTTGATATCGACAGTATTCTTTATGTCGAATCACGTAATCATAAGGCTATCTTTCACACGGAAACAGATCAATACAGTGTCAGGGAAACCCTGACTACAGCTGAACAGCTTCTTTTTGACTCCTCATTTTCCCGGTGCAATAACTGCTATCTTGTGAATCTGAAGTATGTTTTGAGAATCGAAGGAAATGAATGTGTTCTTCCTAAAGAGCGTCTCTTGATTTCAAGACCTAAGAAAAAAGCTTTTCAAGACAGCTTTGTCCGTTATCTTGAGGGGTGAAAATGGATTCTTTTCTCTCAGAAATTTTCGGATCTGACATCTATCTTCAGATCGTAATCATCGCTTCCAATATGATTGAAGTTTTCGCCACGGTTCTGATTTTCAATATTCAGTCAAAGAAAAAGAATAATTACCTTTTTAAGATTTTCGTCTTTGTCATGTGTTCTCTTTTGATGGTGGTGCCTTTGGCATATCTTAGAAATGTTCTCGTTCCCTATAATTATCTTAAAAACTTACTCCATAGTTTTTATTCGACATTTATCATGTTTCTTTTCACCTGGGTTTGTCTTGATGCCTCGACTTATCAGAAGATTCTCACTTTCTGTGGAACCAATGCCACGATGATCTTTGCCGGAAAGTCCTATTCTTTCCTGCTTAATGTGACAGGTATTGATGACAAAGTATATATGACTTGGTTTCCTCAGCTTAATTCAAACCTTCAATGGCTGATCTATTTTGGCTATCACGTGATTATCTATGTTGCCTTTGCTTTCCTGTTTCAGGAAAAAGACAGTGTTGTTCTTTCTAAGCACGGCAAGATCAATGTCTCAGTCCTGACAGTCTTTTCTCTGATACTGACCGATATTCTTTTTTCTCTCAGTGAACCGATTCAGAATCAGTCTCTTCAGTTATCGGCGATTGTCAAAGCTTTTGCCTGCATCCTCTGTATTGTCATCCTCGTCTTGAAGAAGGGTATTCTCTCTCAGTCCAAGAAAGAGGAAGAGGCTTTAGTCATGAACAACCTGTTTCAAGAAGAAAAGAAGCAGTTCGATTCTCTGAGAACCAATATCGATGTCATCAACTCCAAGTGTCACGATTTAAGACATCAGCTCAATTCTCTGGAAGGAAAAGTCACCAGCCGGGAACTTGATGAACTTAAAGAGGCGACTAGAATCTATGATTCCACTATCAAGACCGGCTATGATGCTCTCGACGCCATCATCTATGAAAAACAATTGGTCTGCGAAAAAGAGAATATCCGTTTTACCTGTCTCTGTGACGGGAAAGCCATATCATTTATCGATGAAGTTCATCTCTACGCGCTTTTGACAAACGCCATCTCTAACGCCATTGAGGCTTCTAAACGTGTCGTCTCTGATAAAAGAATAGTCGATCTGACTATCAGGGAGAATCATTCGATAGTCTTTCTGGAAGTATCAAACTATTATGAAGGTGACATCAGATTAGATGCTGATGGCCTTCCGATGTCGACAAAGACTGACGGCTCTAATCACGGCTATGGCACTAAATCCATCAGTTATATCGTCAGTCAGTATGGCGGAGAACTCAATTATTCTGCAAAAGACAATATCTTCCGACTTTTAGCCTACTTTCCCCGAGAAAAGAAAGCATAGAAAAACCAGGATCGACACTAATTGTCAATCCTGGTCTTCTTTTTACTTGTATTCTTCTTTTTTGTTCTGGGGTAAGAAGATACCGACTAGACTCAATAAGGTTCCAACTAGAAGAAGGATGAACATTGTAAGATAGATTGTAAGTGAACCTCCAAACCAGTTGACACCGGTAATCAAGTCAGCCAGAGGATAGGCGACTAGATAGAGTTGTCTTCCTAAACCTACGGCATAAAGAATTAAAGATGCAAACGGAAAGATGATTTCCAAGATGTTGTTTCTGAAGAAGAGAAGAGACAGAGTCAAGAGACTTCCTAAAAGGACACAGACAAAGGTCAAAGTTCGGGAATAGTCGACGATTTTAAGCTGACCGCCGTCAATCGATATATAGATGATTGAAGTGATGAGCATCAAGACAGAAGAGATGATGGCGATAAGATTTCCGATTGCCCTTTTGCCTAAGACGACATTATTTAGATACTCT
>DHDT01000015.1:18222-18656 GCA_002399505.1 Caryophanales bacterium UBA4869
GACATTATTTAGATACTCTTTCATTATTTATTCTCCTTCTTTTCCTTGATTCCGTAGAAGACTGTCGTTCCAAGAAGAAGAAGGGATATTCCAATGGTGGAACCGACTACGGCATAGATTGTCGTGATCCACCAGGGTGTGGTGATGACAATCGGCTCATCGCCTGTCATCACGAAGTTCTTGGTGAGCATATAGAAGTAGTTCTTGGCTATCTCACGGCATCTTTGCCACATATAGCCGTCTTTGGTCTTGATGAGAAGATTCTTCATATCGCTGGTACCGCGAGTCTCATCGTTGTTGAACTGATCGATACCGGCAGCAACTGATTCTTCGGTATAGAGATAATACCGGCTTCCCTTGGAGGAGTCAGTCATACTGACACCCTTGAATCCCCATTCTTTCCTGAGGACTGTAGTCATAGTGGCATAATCCAT
>DHDT01000015.1:18765-19055 GCA_002399505.1 Caryophanales bacterium UBA4869
GTAGTCATAGTGGCATAATCCATGCTGACGACCTTTAATCCGACACGGGAATTTGAAGTCATCGTGCCTAAGCTTCCGCCTTTAGTGAAGCTGCCTTCAAATCCCTTGAGGGGACCTTGTCTGTAGGCCTGCTCTGTCATCAGAGTCGAAGAACCGTTTCTCCAGACTTCCTGATCGTTTGCGCAGAAGTGTTTGACATAGGTTGTAAGTCCCATCTCAGTGGCTGCCTTAGTCTGAACGGCACCGGCAAGATATGAGAGAACCATGTCTTCGGAATAGTATTCGAAGTT
>DHDT01000015.1:19146-20610 GCA_002399505.1 Caryophanales bacterium UBA4869
TCTTCGGAATAGTATTCGAAGTTACGTCCTCCATAAGGGGTTCTATGCATGTTGGCGCCAAAGCCGTAGACACCGGATTGTCCGGAGACCATGCCATCTTCAGCCATGAATTTTCCGCGGTTTTGGATAAGCTCATCATTATAGGTGGAGGTTGAGACTACTTCGGCGACATGGGAGAAACCGACATTGGCCTGGATTCCGTCTGGACCGTCGGCTGACTGAGTCAGAGGAACTCCCAATTCGGCAATGGCATCATTTCCAAACTTCTCACCGGGAATCTTTGCTAGTTCCGAGGGTGTCAGCTGGTCAATGAATTCATCCCACTTCTCCTGGTCTTCGTATTTGACGTCTTTCATTTCTTTGAGTGTTATTGGTGTTTCATATTTTTGAGAATACTTGAAGTCAGTGACTTCTTTTGCATCATCGGGTTTAGTATAGGTGTGGCCATCCAATATCTTCTTCATATCATCTGTGGCTGAAAGTCCGACAATTCTATCAGGATAGGTGTTCCAGTCGTTGCGAGTGAGATAAGTAACGGCATTTTCCTGATAATAATTGATATCCATATCACCGAATTGATTAGAAACAACTTCTCCGGTATCAAGGTTTTTGGCATGAGTCTTGTTATCCAGTTCCGATAGGTTTTCAACTCTCACCATCTCGGCATTTCCAGATACTGTTTTTCCTTCTTCGTCAAAGAGAAAATTCACATCTTTTTTTGCCAGAACGTTATTTAAGGCATCGTGTGAGTTCTTTCCCACTGAGAAGTAGTAGTCGCCTTTGTCAAAGACATAGGCGCCCTTCTTATTGGTGTCGGCTCCGTTAATGGCCTTATTATCATAGGTGGCGAAAAGATAGTCATCGACGACGATAGTTACGCGGTCTGATTCACCGGGATTCAAAGCCTTGGTCTTTCCGTATCCGACTAATTGAATAGCGCTCTTTTCAGCCTGCCCGTTTTGATAAGGCAGGGAAACATAGAGTTGGACTACATCCTTGCTTTTTCCAGAATAGATCTTTCCGTCATTGTTGTTTTTGACGGTGACTGTCGCTGATACTTTATGGGATTCTCTGTTCCAGGAGATGTTGTCGACTTTCTCAGTAAAGGAGGCATAGGAGATTCCGTGACCGAAAGGATAGGTCATTTCTTTGGCATAATCCCAGTTTCCGTCTGAGGCATAGCTTCCTTTTGTGGAAGTGGCATTGTTGATATTGAGAACTTGATCCTGATAACGAGTCTCATAATATTTGTATCCTAAGTAGATTCCTTCGGCATACACTAGGTATTTGCCCTGTCCGTCTGTTGTCACATTGTCGTAATTGAAGGCTCCATAGTTTCTCATGGCCGGACTGGAGAGAGAATCAGTTGCAAAGGTATCGACCGTTCTTCCTGAAGGGTCAGCCTCTCCGGCTAGTACATTGCTGACGCCGTCAAAACCGGTATATCCTGGATATCCGACCCAT
>DHDT01000015.1:20728-25127 GCA_002399505.1 Caryophanales bacterium UBA4869
TATCCGACCCATAGACAGCTGTCGACACCTAAAGAAGAGAGTTCATCGATATCCATAGTGGTTGCCGTATTCAAGAGAACGATTATTTTTTTGAAGGCACCTGATTTCTTAGCCATCTTGATCGTTTCTCTTTCGTTTTCGTGAAGAGAGAGCATGGCTACGCCGTCGACATCGACAGGATCGTTGTTGCTGTCGACTTGATTATCCTGATTGGAGTCGCCGTTTGCAGTGAGATCCTGCTGTTCGCCGGAATATCTTCCTAAGACGATGATGGCCGCATCGGAATACTCGGAAAAAGTAGACTGCATGCTGGAAGTATAGAAAGAAGCGGGCACTTCTCCGATATTTCCTCTTGAACGAGTGATATCAGAATTGTTTAAGGCACTATAGACAGTTTCGTTTATCGAAAATCCTTTTGACTTCAAGGCTTCATAAAGAGAGGTAGCCGCTTCTTCGTTTGTGGTTGAACCGCCGCTTCCCCCTTTGTAGATGTTGTTGGCGGCTGTTCTTCCAAGAAGAGTCACTTTGTTGGTCTTGTTTAGAGGAAGGGCGTTATTGTCATTGAAAAGAAGGACGCTTCCTTCTTCCTGAGTCTGGATCTCGTCTGCTTTTTCAGCTTGGCGCATCTCTTCTTTTGAATTATAGGCCGAATGACCGCCAGTCGAACTGTTGATTCCTAAAAAGACATTGATCTGTCCTGAGTTTTCAAAGGCTAAGACGGAGCCAAATACCATCAGTGACAAGAGGACTAGACTGGTTCCGGTCAGTCCTCGAAATAGTCTGAATTTATTTGCCATGTTGTCACCGATTAATGAAGCTGGGCTGTAATCTCAGCGTAATCGAAGGAAGAAGTGGTCTTAGTGACTGAGATAGTAGTCTCCTTGACAGCGAAGGAAGCTAAGTATTCGGCTCCGTTATTATATTCCTTGGTGACGGTTCCGTCCTGAGCCTTGATGGCGGTGTCAGACTTGGCCTTATCATCGAAATTATCGGAGGAGACAAAATACTTGGCATCATAGGCTAAGGTTACTTTATCAGGTGCTTTGACAGTGACATCTAAGGTATCTTCATCTAATTCATTGGTGATAGAAGTGTATTTTCCGTAAAACTTGAGAGCATAGTTTGCACGGTCACTGCCAGTGGCATTATTTCCTTCGTTAGGAAGAGTGACACCGGAGAAATCAGATGAGAGGATGGTTAAGACATAGTCATCTTCATCGATGAGTTCTAATCCTTCCTGGTTCATGATAGTCATGTAATAGTTATAAGCCGGTCTCATGTTCATATAGGTGAGGGTGGCAGGTGAGATAAAGGAGCCTTGTAAGGCATCTCCCTCTGACGCATTGACTGAAGGGTTCACTTCATCTTTTTCTCTGAGATTGAAATAATCAAAGGAATTGGTCGCTTTGCTGACTGTGACTTCCTTTTTGCTGAAAGCATTGTAGGCTAAATATTCGCCGCCATTTGCAAAGCTCTTGGTGACAGTTCCGTCCTGAGCCTTGATGGCAGTGTTTTCAGTCATGCTTTCAGTCCAGTTGGCCGTGTCGGCAAAATAGGTGGAATCATAGCTCATGATTAGACGAGTGGGGATATTGAGACTGACATCGAGAGAATCCTCATCTAATTCATTGGTCTTAGAAGTCATAGCTCCATAGAATTTGGCAATATAGTTGGTTCTTTCATTACCGGTAGCATTATTGCCTTCATCAGGAAGATTCAATCCTGAAAAAGTGGTGGAAGAGACGGTCAGGATATAGGAGTCATCAGTGAAAGTCTCTAAGTATTCGAAAGAATAAGTAGTCAGATAATAGTTATAAGCCGGTCTCATGTTCATATAGGACATGACAGCCGGAGAGAGGTAGGCGGATTTCAGTTCTTTGACAGCAGACTGATTGACGGAAGAGGAATCGGCGATAGGAGAACTTGTTCCCTTGTCAGAAGTGGAAGTGCTGTTCTTGCTTTCGCCGCATCCGGCTAAGGTCATGACTGCTAAAAGAGAAATTACAGATAATAAATGTTTTTTCATATTGTTTACCCTCCTTTTAATCTTGGTAAGCGTTTACAAGTTAGCTAATTTGCTTTTTCCTCTCAATTGAAAGCGACTGAATTGTCATTTTGTGTAACTAAACTGTAGGGAATAACCATCATAAAAAACTGCAGTTCGGTATTAAACCGGCTGCAGTTTTATGATTGTTCTGAATGAGAAAGATTTTATTTTCTGCTTTCGGAGTGGTCTAATTTTTTTCTCTCATACATTTTGGCATCGCTGTTTTTGATAGTCTCATCATAGGATTCTCCTACATTGTGGATGGCGTATCCAAAGGCCGCCATATAAGGAGTCTTTGACAATATTTCCACCACCTTGGCGATATATGTCTTCGCATCTTCTTCGGTTTTGTTGATTCCGACAACCATGAACTCATCACCGCCTATTCGATAGGAACGATAGTCTTTTCCGCTGGCCTTTAATAAGGCATGACCTAAGGCGATAAGGGCTCTGTCACCTTCTGAATGCCCTTTTGTGTCGTTGATTTCCTTAAGCTGGTTGACATCGGCCATGATGAGAATTGTTTTGATGCTTTTCATCTTCTCGGTGTCTTGGAAGAAACACTGACGATTGAAGACATCGGTCAGTTCATCTTTCTTAGACTGTCTTATATAGAAATAAAGATAGTAGATAAGGCAGGAGATGCTAGAGGCAGTCGAAGTTAAGAACTTCTCACCTAAGAAACCTTCGATGAAGATCGCAATCAAGGCAAAAGCGGAAGCCAGACAGATTGTCGTGACTTCCAATTTATCGAATTTAGAACTAAAATGGAAAGTTAGGAAAAGAAGCAAAACCATATATATGCCGCTGATGATGTGGGGCATAAATCCTAAAGGTCCTCGCTGGAAATTGTTGGTTTCATTGAACCAAAAGACGAGTTTGGTCCACGGAGAGGTAACGACAAAGAAGGTAAGGAGGATCAATGGTATCCATATTATCCAGAAATTTCTTTTTTCTTCTCTTCGCAGAAGTATCAGGATGATGTTGAGCAAGACCATTGGTCTTAGAATATAGCTGAAAGCAGATCCCACTGTTCTCCAGGGAGTATAGATATCTCCGAAAGAAAAATAATATTCGATGATGTCGTTGACAGTAAGCAGCACTAAAACACCTAAGAAAATAAAGAAAAGAGCATTTATATAACGATCGCGGAATTTGTTTCCTATAAATATAAAAAGCATGCAGATGATGATAGTACAAGAGGCGAAGGTTGAGGCAATTATATGCTGAGCAATTTCCATGATGTCTATAGTTTAACTAATATTCATAACATTTGATAGTAAAACACATAATTTTTCATCAAATGAAAAAATAGAGATAATTGCATAGATTTAATTTCAGGCACTTATATTATCCTTATTATATATAGGAAAATTAAACTGTTTCTTCAGATAGTAACTGAAGTCACTCGGTTTTTGCCGTTCATTTTTGATTTATAGAGGCAGTCATCAGCTTTTATTATGATATCGTTGATGGAGATGTTCTTCATGTCAGTGACGATAGCTACACCTAAGGAGATAGTGACGTTGATAGTCTGTTTGTCATAGATGATAGGATTGTCTTCGACTTTCTTTCTGATCTTTTCTGCCATAACTAAAGGATCGTGATCGCATTGCATCAAAACCATGAATTCTTCTCCTCCCCAACGACAGAAATTGCAGTGCTCACACATGACGGAAGTTGGAACAGAGGCGATGGACTTCAACACTTCATCACCGGCCAGATGTCCGTACTTGTCATTGATTGATTTGAAATTGTCGATATCCATAATTATTACTGAAATCTTATCGATCTTGTTGTTCTCGAAGGCTTTTTCAATGGTCTCGTTAAAACCATAGCGGTTATAAAGACCAGTCAGGGCGTCATGACGATAAAGATAATGATATTTTTCCTCAGACTGAATCAGCTGCCTCTGAGTCTGATCACGGATGAATTCAACAAAGAGGGAGAGAAGGTAGATGGCTACATAGAGAAAAGGAAAACGGAGCAGAAATGATTTCGTATATTGATAGTGGAAAAGTGACTGTCCCCAGGGGGTCCAGAATAAAACGATCATGACGATGAGTTCTCCAAGGCAGAAAAGGGATCCTTTTTTGCCTCCGAAAAACAGAAGAGCAAAGGAAGGGATGAGACAGACCCATAAGGCGCTGAATCCTTCTGGAATTCCGGTTATGAAGTAAAAGCAGAGAAGAGCAAAGGCCTCTAAAGTGAAACAAAGATAAAGGATATTTTTGTTCATCTTCGTAAACATCAAAAGGAAGTTGATAAGACAGACCGAACCAAAGACGATAGTGGAATACATCAGCGTATATTCTTTAGTGAAGACATTGACGACAGACATCGTCAGACAGA
>DHDT01000015.1:25214-26180 GCA_002399505.1 Caryophanales bacterium UBA4869
GACGACAGACATCGTCAGACAGACAAAAAACAAAACAATGTTCAGACCAGTGAACATCAGTTTCTTTCTGCTGTTGTCATTGACTACGGCCTTCTTAATATAATCGAGTCTCTTATTGAATATATTCTTCAGTCTATTCATGGTTTCAATTGCCTTTGGATATATTATGCGCTTTCAAGGATAAAACTACACCCAAAAAAACATGAAAACATCAAATATTCAGGTTACTTATTGTCGATATCAATGTCAGTATTTTCCGTGGTTGCTTTTTTGATGCCTTTCTTAAAATGGTCATTGATGCATAAGAAAGAAAAATAATAGGTGACTGCGGAAAAGACAAAGCAGTCTATTCCTCTGAAAACCAGACCGACGGGAACTGTTATCTCAGTCAGGCAGAAACAGGATACGAGTCCCATCGTGATAACGGTGGTGATTATGAAAACGAGGATGGTATTGATAAGGCGGTTGACGATGAGATTGTCAGGATAGAGAGAATAGAGAAGATGGTTTTCCTTGGTATAGGGATTCTTTACTTCCGGATGCTTTTTCAGTTTGTACCTGATGAGAAAAGGATTGATGTTAATGAGAATGATAGCCAGGATTGCATTGGCGATCATGGTCTCGAAATAATAATTGGTGAGACTGACAGTTTCTTTAGTGAGGAGAAAATACAAAAGAGCGTTGATGACACCATTGATAAGACCGTTAGACAGAAGCATCTCTTTCCATAGAAACAGATGAAAAACAAAGGAGTCGCTTCTTTTCTTTTTCATTTCTGACATGTTGACCTCACTATCTGCTCTTTAAGCAGTTAAATAATAGCATTTATAGAAGCTCGATACCTTCTTTTTTCGTCAGTTTCCATTCTTCCTCAGACCAGGAAGAAGTCTGAACTTCGCCGATATGGAGCTTGTTTAAAAGGAGAAGACAGAGCCTTGACTGTCCGATGCCACCTCCGATTGACTG
>DHDT01000015.1:26363-26602 GCA_002399505.1 Caryophanales bacterium UBA4869
ACAGTTCAAGCTGTCTTAAAAGACTCTCTTTGTTGACTCGGATGCCCATCGAGGAAATCTCGATGCATTCTTCTAGAAGCGGATAGTAAACTAATAAGTCTCCGTTAAGATCCCAATCATCGTAATCGGGTGCTCTTAGGTCATGAGGATAACCATTTGAAAGTTCGTTTCCGATTCCGATGATGAAGATAGTTCCATGCTTCTTTGCAAACTGATTTTCCCGTTCTTTAGGAGAAAGA
>DHDT01000072.1:0-158 GCA_002399505.1 Caryophanales bacterium UBA4869
TCCATAGCATCAGCCAGTTCTCCGGAAGTCATAAAAGCGCTCATAAACAATGGAATGATCAAAGAGATGATGGCTTTAACTTTTTCCTTGAACTTTCCCTGCTGGAAATCAACACCGCGGCTAGCCTGAGATTTCATGATCTTCTGAGTCTCTTCGGC
>DHDT01000072.1:328-1283 GCA_002399505.1 Caryophanales bacterium UBA4869
GGAACAAAACGAAGAGCCAGAGATATGGCCATGGCAATCTTGTGAATCGGCAGACCGATGAACTTGAAGGGGAAGAAAAGCCATTCCAGAGCCTGAGTCATTTCCATCGGCTTTGTCGTCGAAGTGAAAATATTGGTGGCCATCATGACTAAGACCAGACGGACAAAGATATAACAGACATTGATGATGGTCAGATAATAAACCTTGATAGTTCCCATAGTGAAGGCGACATCACCGCCTGTATTGCCAGGCAGGAGAAGATTGAGGATAAGAAGGAAGAAGACCATCACCCATAATCCTTTAAGAGATTTGAAGAGATTGATGAAACTGACATGGCTTAAGAAGGATAAGAAAAGGATAAGGACAAAGAGGCATCCATAGATAACCAGATTCATATATCCGGTTCCATAGTTTAAGAAACAGGCTACCAGGAAAACAATGAAGGAAACAAGCTTGATTCTCGAATCAAGACGGTGGATCGGTGTGTTGTAGTCGATATATTTGCCCAGGGTTATATTCATCTTTTCACCCCTTTGCATCTTAAAATCTCATCTGCCAGAGACTCCGTGTCTTTGATGTTAGCCAAGTTGATATCCATACCTCTTTTTTTCAGTTTCAAGGCAAAGCTGAAAACCTTGGGAGGTTCCAGACTTGAAAGTTTGATGAAACTCTCATCTTGGAATAGTTCAAGAGGAGTTGTTTCTTTGATAACCATTCCTTTATCAAGGACAATAGCCTTCTTTGCATAACCGAGAACCACATCCATGTCATGGGTAGCGATAATGATGGAAGTACCAGAAGACGATATGTCTTTAAGAAGATTGAGCAGGTTTTCCTCTCCGGCTACATCTAAGCCCACTGTGGGTTCGTCGAGAACCAGAACATCGGGATTCATCGCGATGATTCCGGCTATGGCCACTCTTCTTTTTTCACCGCCTGACAGTTCAAAAGGTGA
>DHDT01000072.1:1412-1740 GCA_002399505.1 Caryophanales bacterium UBA4869
TAGAAAGAAGAATCAAGATTGACTAAGGTCAGGGCTCTCTTAGCGGCTTTGATAGCCTCTTCAGGAGTGGCGCCGAAGTTTTTAGGACCATAGGAGACATCTTTGATAACGGTCTCTTCGAAAATCTGATATTCGGGGAACTGGAAAACAAGTCCGACTCTCTTTCTGAGGATCTTGATGTCTTTCATTCTCTTCTTGTGTTTCTTCTTCATGGCTCTTTTGTCGACTACGTCTGTGATCTGGCCTTTTTTTGTTTTATAAACCAAGGTCATATCGATGACATAATCTGAGACACTGACAACTCCCGAAGTCGGAAGAAGAAGACCGT
>DHDT01000072.1:1830-2263 GCA_002399505.1 Caryophanales bacterium UBA4869
GAAGTCGGAAGAAGAAGACCGTTAAGGTGCTGGATAAGGGTAGATTTTCCAGATCCCGTCTCTCCGATAAGCGCGGTAAAGCAGTGATCTTCAAATATGAGATTGATATCCTTCAAAGCCTCTCTCTCATTGGGAGAACTGAGACTATAGGTATAGTTGATGTTCTTTAATGTTATCGGCATAGCTTGTCTAATAGCTCCTCATCATTTTTGACATCTTTGACATCTAGGCCTTTTTCTTTGAGGCATTTTGAAAGCTTGTGAGCAAAGGGAATGTCCAATTGGATGCTTTTCAGGAAGTCGTCATTTGAAAAGACCGCTTCCGGTTTTCCGTCAAGGACTAGTTTTCCGCCATTGAGGACTAAGACCCTATCACAGTCATAGGCATCATCTATCTGATGGGTGATGTTCAGTACTGTAAGTTCTGGTATCTC
>DHDT01000072.1:2476-2605 GCA_002399505.1 Caryophanales bacterium UBA4869
GGCTAAAGCCACTCTCTGCTTTTGTCCGCCAGACAAGTTAGAAGGCTCACTGTCAAGATAGTCTTCCATTCCAACTTTTTTGGCACAGGAAAGAATGATATCATCCATTTCAGTGTAGGGAACACAGGC
>DHDT01000072.1:2877-3514 GCA_002399505.1 Caryophanales bacterium UBA4869
ACACCGAAAATGTATATTTCTCCGCTGTTTTGAACCAGGATTCCGTCGATGAGTTTTGCCAGAGTCGACTTGCCCGAGCCGTTATGTCCGATGACTGAAATATACTGACCTTTTTTGATATCGAGAGTGATGTGCCTGATATCCTCTTTGGTATTGTCGTACCCAAAAGTCAGATCTTGAAGAAAGACGGCTGAGTCTTCCGGTATTGATGAATCCCTTTTTAATAGCTCTGCTTCTTTCTTTTTCGTTCTCATTCTTTTTCCGCTTTTCTTATCTTGACGTATAAGACTGACTGGTAGATCCAGTATCCTATCACAGAAGCACCGGTCAGTGAGGCCCAGACGACAACGAAAACCCAGGTTTTATCTGGTATCTTCGCCGAGTTTGCAATCCCATAGAGAAGAGCTAGAACCATCAGAGCGCAAAGGAGTATTACAATGGTGGCTAGAAGACATCTCTTTAAGGGAAACTGTGTTCTGTTTTTATCTTTCATCTAGAACTTGATCGAAGGGATCTTTCCTTCGTATTTCACGTATTCGACACCGGCCATATCCAACATCTTTCTGGCAGCTATCTCTTCATCAGTATCGTGGTATTTGTCGGAGATATAGATAATCTTTTTGATTCCTGACTGAAT
>DHDT01000072.1:3620-8842 GCA_002399505.1 Caryophanales bacterium UBA4869
TTTTTGATTCCTGACTGAATGATTGCTTTCGTGCATTCATTGCAGGGAAACAGGGTGACATAGACGATGGAGTTATGAAGATCGTGGTTAGAATTGAGAATGGCGTTAAGCTCAGCGTGACAGACATAAGGATACTTGGTCTCTAAATTGCAGTTTCCTGATTCATGACCAGACCAGGGTATCTGATTGTCGTCAATACCGATAGGCATGCCATTATATCCTAAAGAGAGGACTTTGTGTTCTTTGCTGACTATACAGGCTCCCACTTTGGTATGGGGGTCTTTGCTTCTCATAGATGAGAGAATAGCAATTGACATAAAGTATTCGTCCCAGGAGATGTTATTGAATTCCATTTTCTATCCTCCTTGTTAATCAACCATTAGATTATATTATTTATTATCTTTAGTTACTACTCATTGATTTGAGGAATTTCCTCTTCGGCCGCTGAACTTTGATCATTGTCGGAATTGATGACTTTGTCAAGCTTCTTAGTCAGAGTGCTGACCTTCTTGCCGAAGTCTTCTTTTTTGACGACAATCGCGTCGATGTTCTTTGAGAGAACATCCCAGCTTTTCTCGTAATTGAGAAGACTTCCTTTGATTTCGCGGATGCTGTTCAAGACAGCATCGATATCTTTTGAAGTCTCGATTCTTATTCTGAAAAGGTTCAAGTTGGCAAGGATAGGCTGTAAAGTCGAAGGTGAGGTGACGATGACTTTCTTCCGGGCCGCATAACTGATGACGTCTTTATAGAATTCGTCATCGCTTTCAAGGAAGACATAGATGCCATCGTTAGGAATGAACATCAGAGCATAATCGGTGGTTTTGTTGGGAATGATATAGTCTTTGGCTATTTTGTCAATCTGCTGCTTTAAAGCAGCTTTCAGTTCTTTTCGTAAGGCAGGTGTGTTTTCTTCATTGCTGTTTTTGAGAAGAGAGGAATATTTGCCGAAAGAGAATTTGCTGTCGATGCAGATCAGATTTAAAGGACTTGGAAGATGAACGACGGCATCGGCAATAACCCGACTAGAGGGATTGTCGCTGGCAGCGATCATATACTGTTCGTCATAGATGCCTTTGGTGTCTCCGAAGACGGAACGGAGGATTTCGCCTAAGACTTTTTCTCCGAACTTGCCTAAAGGGCCTGAAAAGGAGAGAGTGTTATTGAGATTCGTGATATCGACAGTCAGCGTATCCAGATTCTTTTTCGCTTCATCGATTCTGGCTAAGGACTGAATGACTTTCTCTACCTGCTCATTATTGGTTTTGAAACCATCTTTGATGGATTCATCAACCTTTCTGTTTATTTCAGTGATCTGCTTAGTCAGGTTATCCTGAATTGTGTTAAGCATCTGAATATCACGTTCGTGATTATCCAAAACCTGCTTGTTCAGCTTGTCGCTGATTGCGATGATATTGTCTTTCCCGGAAAGGCTGATAGAGTCTTTCAGAGAGTGTTCCAGATTCTCTATTTCTTTCTTTATCTCACCGAGACTGATTAAATAGTCCTGATTTTCTTTTCGGTTCTTGATGTTCTTGAAAAGGATGAAAGCCGATATGAGAGATAAGACTGAAGACAGAGAAGCTAAAACTATAATTGCGATTTCCATAGGCAAGTTCCTTTCCTATTAAAATAATATAGCAAAGACAATAAAGAAGATGCTAATAAAGAAAAGAGGCAAATTGATGCCTCAATGATAGTACTAGATGTTGGCAGGACCGCTCTTGACGGTGATTCTGACAATAGCTTTTTTTACTGCTGTCTCGGCTTCGTTATATTCAGAGATTGATTTGGCGTTAACCATGATCTCTTCATTTTTGGCCTTGGCCTTCAAAGCTCTCGGAAGATCTATTTCATCATATGATTCAATAGACGAAAGAATCAGCTGAACCTTGTTGTCCTTGTTGATGATGTTCAAGGCACCTCCGCCCAGAGCATAATGGTTGATATGGCCGTTAGCTTTGGCAATGGCTCCGCAGATCTCGACATTGGCAATCATATCGCTGTGATGGGCGTAAATGGAAATCTGTCCCCAATGAACATTGAGGGTAAGACATTCCACCATGGTATCCGCATACACTTTCTCAGGAGTGATGACTTCCAACTTGAATGATTGCATATCTACTTCTTTTCATCCTTCTTGTCAGCGGATACGGAAACTGTCTTCTTCTTGTCTTCGCTGGCATTGATTTCTAACTGATGGGCTTTTTCCAAAGCTTCTTCAAAAGTGCCGACATAAGTGAAGGCTTCTTCAGGAAGAGCGTCGCCTTTTCCTTCTAAGATGGCCTTGAAACTATCGATAGTATCAGCGAGTTTGACATATTTTCCGTCTCTGCCGGAGAATTTCTCAGCCACAAAGAAAGGCTGTGATAAAAAGTTTCTGATTCTTCTTGCACGATAGACTGACTGCTTATCGGCCTCGGAAAGCTCATCGATACCTAAAATAGCGATGATATCCTGAAGGTCTTTGTATTTCTGAAGCAGAGTAGTGACAGCACGGGCGGTGTTGTAGTGATCCTGACCGACGATATTGGGATCGAGGAAGTTTGAGGATGAAGCCAGAGGATCGACAGCCGGGTAGAGACCTAAAGAGGCGATGCCGCGGTCGAGAACGGTCTTAGCATCAAGATGGGAGAAAGTCGTGGCAGGAGCGGGATCGGTCAAGTCATCAGCCGGGACATAAACAGCCTGGATAGAAGTGATGGATCCGTTCTTAGTTGAAGCGATACGCTCCTGCAGCTGACCCATTTCAGTCGCCAAAGTCGGCTGATAGCCAACGGCTGAAGGCATACGGCCTAAAAGGGCGCTGACTTCACTGCCGGCCTGTGTGAAACGATAGATGTTGTCGATAAAGAGAAGAACGTCATGATGAGCGACATCACGGAAGTATTCAGCCATAGTCAGGCCAGATAATCCGACTCTCATACGGACACCGGGTGTCTCATTCATCTGACCGAAGACCAAAGCGGTGTTCTTCAAGACTCCGCTTTCTTTCATTTCGCTGTAGAGATCGTTTCCTTCACGGGATCTTTCTCCGACACCGGCAAAGACAGAAATACCGTGCTGCTGGACGGTGATATTGTTCATGAGTTCCTGAATAAGAACGGTTTTTCCGACACCGGCACCGCCGAACAGTCCGACTTTGCCGCCTTTGATATAAGGGCAGAGCAAATCGATTACCTTGATTCCGGTTTCATAGATTTCCACCTTAGTGGACTGATCCTGAAAACGAGGAGGCTCATTGTAAATAGAATGTTTTTCTTTGCACTGGAAAGGACCGGCATTGTCGATAGGTTCTCCTAAGACGTTGAACATACGTCCTAAGACTTCTTTGCCTACCGGTACTTCAATCGGTTTTCCGGTATCGAGAACCTTGAGACCACGTCTGACTCCTTCAGTTGCACCCATGGCGATGGTTCTGACGGTGTCATCTCCGATATGCTGGACGACTTCCAAAGTCAGGTCTTTTGAATCCGGTATCTTTACTAAGAGAGCGACCAGAAGCGGAGGAAGAGAGTTCTCATCGAAGCGTACATCGATGACCGGTCCGATAGCCTGGACCAAAGTTCCGTAATTTTCATTTGCCATATTTGTTTCCTCCTTTAGAGATCGTCGTCTTTCTTTCCGGCATTGGCACCAGCTACGACTTCGGTAATCTCCTGAGTGATTGCGTTCTGACGGGACTTGTTATAGACGATTTGCAGCTGTTTGGTTATCTTATCAGCACTGTTAGTGGCAGTCTCCATCGCATTTCTTCTCGTTGAGAATTCACTTAGCTGTGATTCAAGAAGATGTTTATATAAAGAAGAGTCGATATAGTGAGGAAGAAGAAGGTTTAAGACTTCTTCGGCGGAAGGCTCGAAATCAGGTGGATTGTCACTGGGCTCAAGGCTGATTGCCTCCGACCATTTGGTTAAGGAAAAAGGAAGTAGTTGTCTGACTGTCGGTTCTGAGAAGAGAGAATTCTTATAGTGAGTGTAGACCAAAAAGACTTTTCCGTATTCCCCGGTCCGATATAGTCTCATGATGAAGTGACGGAGCATTCTGGCATTATCAAAAGTCAGTCCGTCGACCAGATCAACATAGTTTTCATATTTGACGTTCTTTTTGTCACGATAGTGAAAATAGGCTTTCTGACCGATAGGGATGATCTCGTCATTATCCCTGATCTCTTTGTCGGCGGCTTTGAAGATATTGAAGTTATAGGCACCGCAGAGACCTAAGGATGAAGAGACGATGATATAGAGATTCTTGTTTCCTTCGTATTCTTTCAGGCAGTCGATCGAGCTGATGTGCTCTAGA
The DNA here is from genome assembly GCA_002399505.1 of Caryophanales bacterium UBA4869. Taxonomy (GTDB): domain Bacteria; phylum Bacillota_I; class Bacilli_A; order RFN20; family CAG-288; genus Enterosoma. The sequence continues at coordinate 7,923 of DHDT01000072.1, forward strand.
TTGGCGCCCTGCAAGGCTGTGATCATCGTGCTTCGCATAGTATCACGATAAGCCTGGTTGTTTTCGTAGACAATTCTCCATCGCTGAAATCTGGCCGCGGCTACCATCTTCATGGCCTTGGTTATCTTCTCAGTCGATTGAATGGACTTGATTCGTCTTTTTGTGTCTACTAATGATTCAGACATGGTTTAAAGTGAAAGACCTTCCTTGACTTCATTGACAGCTTCATCGATGGCTTTCTTAGTCTCATCGCTTAAAAGATGAGTTTTGTTGATATTATCGAATATTTCTGGCTTATCAGCGTGGATGTGTTCATCGATGCTCTTAAGCACTGAGTGAATCTTCTCTACGGGAACATCATCGATCTGTTTGGACTGGGCGATATAGATGTCGACGATTTCCTCTTCCATAGCCAAAGGCATATATTGTTTCTGTCTGAGAACCTGCATCAGGACAGCTCCGTGACGGAGTACCTGACGGGTGACGGCATCCAGGTCTGATCCAAAACGTGAGAAGTCTCTCAGTTCCAGATAGTTGGCGATCTCAATCTTGATTGAGGCTGCAACTGACTTCATAGCCTTGATCTGAGCAGCACTTCCGACACGGGAGACAGAAAGACCGGAATCAATGGCCGGTCTCTGACCGGCATTGAATAAATCAGTGGTGAGGAAAATCTGACCGTCAGTGATGGAAATGACGTTAGTCGGAATATAGGCGGAGATATCGCCGGCCTGAGTTTCGACAATCGGCAAAGCGGTGATGGAACCGCCGCCTTTTTCATCAGAAAGATGACAGGCTCTTTCCAGAAGTCTTGAGTGCAGATAGAAAATATCACCGGGATAGGCTTCACGTCCGGGACTTCTCTTGAGAAGCAGAGACAAGGCACGATAGGCGACGGCGTGTTTTGATAAATCATCATA
>DHDT01000029.1:0-3839 GCA_002399505.1 Caryophanales bacterium UBA4869
GGGTGTGGATTTTTTACCTACACAAAGCAACATAAATAAGGCAACAAAAAATGCCCCACCCGAAGATGAGGCAATATGTGCTAATGGTGGCCCAAGGCAGGGTTGAACTGCCGACACCAGCATTTTCAGTGCTGTGCTCTGCCAGCTGAGCTATCGGGCCATTGTTTTTTAGCGCTTTGATATTCTAGCAAAGTAAACGTCGATATTCAAGAAGGATATTTGCTTTTCTTATATCTTTCTTAATTTAGGAAAAGACAGTAAACAAAAGAGACTAATCACTTCAAATATGAGTTTTTGAAAATATAAGTGAACTATAAAGATAAAAGCGGGTTCTAATCAAGTACTTAAAATGAACTGAAAATGGAAAAAAGGCCCTTATTGATTTGCGTTATTTTCTTTAATAAGTTAGAGTTCAGGTTACAAAGGAAAAACATATGGACATACGAGCAAATGACTATGTAACGGCTGAGGATTATCTGGAGAAATACCCCGGTATTCCATTTCCGTGGCGTATCAAAATCAAACCTTTTGAACGTCTGAGGCTGAAAGTCTTAGTAGAAGACAGGTTTGTCAAAAACCATTATTCCTGCGATGATCTAATCCTTCTTTGTTATTTGTGCCTCAAAGACAGAGATGAGATAACTAATCCCCTTATGACTAGACTTCAAAGACATGCGAGAAACGGAGATCTAAGAGCCACCTATCTTTTAGGAAAGTATTATGAAATAGGTCTTTCTCCTTTCAGCCAAGATGATGGAAAAGCCTTTTATTACTTTAAAAAAGCTGAAAACCTTGGGGTAGATGAAGCAAAGATTCATCTTGCCAAAGCGTATCTGACAGGCAAAGGAGTCGATAAAGATATACCTAAAGCCTTTGAAATAATAATGGATTCTCCCGATTCGACAATGAAAGAAAGACTTTTAGGCTATTGCCTGTTTACGGGATGTGGAACGAAACAGGATATCAGCAAAGGGCTGGAACATCTAGAAAACGCCAGTCGAAAAAAAGACGGCAGTGCCGAAGCATTCTTGGCCGAATCCTATTACCAGGGGAAACTTGTAAAAGAAGACAAAAAGAAAGCTTTCGATTATTTCGTCTTGGCAAGCCAGCATGGACAGAAAAGGTGTAATTATATCATCGGAGAAATGCTACTTAATGGGGATGGTATTAAAAAAGATCCGCTGACTGCTTTGGAATACTACAAAAGAGATATCAACAACCATCTCTGCAAGAAGAAAATAGCTGACATATCGCTCATGCTTCATCTGCCAATAGAAAAATCCGATATTGAAAACCTCTATCGTGACGCTTTTCAGAAAGGAGATTATGAAAGCGGAATCGAATATGCCAAATGTCTTCTCGAATCACCGGAAGAGGAAACCAGACAGGCCGGTTATGCCATATTGAAAAAAGTAGCAAAAAAGAATCATTCCGCCTATTTCATCTTGTATGAAAACTATCATAAAGACAAAGACCATAAAAGCAGTCATCACTTCCTTCGCTTAGCTATTCGTTCTCATGATCTCAAAGCTATTTCCTTAGCCAGAGAATCGAAGACTCTTCATCAATACTGTGAGAAGGAATTAGCTCTTGGAAAAGCAAACGGGGAAGAGAAGATAATCAATTTCCTAAGTTCAATAGAAACCAAGGAAAACGAAAGAAAAATCAGCAAAGAAAAATTTAAGGCCTTAAAAGCAAGTCAGCTGACATAAAGAAGGCTACTGGGTGATAGAATAGAAAGGTTATGATTAAAGAAATCAGTCTTTCTGTTCACGATATCGTCGATACCCTTCTTAGAAAAGGGCATCTGGATACACGTGTATTCAATGAATCATCGATGGCTGAAGGTTCACGTCTGCACACTCTCTATCAAGGAGAACAGGGCGCTGATTATCTTTCTGAATATCCGGTTTACTATACTTTCCGAACGGCAGATTATGTTATCAACGTATCTGGAAAAGCGGACGGCGTGATAATTGCCCCCGATGGTTCTCTGACGGTCGAAGAAATCAAGACAACTGTAGCCGACCTCACCGAATTCATGAGAGAAAACGGCGAGTGGCACCAAGGACAGGCTTTTTTCTACGCTTTCATCATAGGAAAGCAAAAGAATGTTGACCAAGTCAATGTCGTGATGACCTATCTCAAGCAGGGCAATTACCATATTTCCAAGAAAATCAGTCATGTCTATACGATGAAAGAACTTTCAGATTATATCGACTATCTCATCCTAAAATATTCTAATTACCTGAAAAAGATCGAAGTTTTCAAAGATGAGAGAAACAAAACCGTAAAGAGTCTAATCTTTCCCTTCAATGACTATCGAGAAGGCCAAAAAGAACTTATGGATTTTGTCGATAAATCCGTTGAAAATAACCGGGAAGTTTTTGTAGAAGCACCGACAGGAATCGGAAAAACCATCTCAGTCCTTTATCCTACTGTAAAAAGGTTCGGAGAAGAAAAAGCTGATCAGATTTTTTACCTTACCAGCAAAAACTCCATCAAGCAAATCGCCTTGAAAACCATGAAGCTGATGATTGACTCGGGAGTGAAAGTCAAAACAATCGAATTCACAAGCAAAGAAAACATCTGTTTCAACGACAAGAAAAGACATTGCAATCCCGATGAATGTCCTTTTGCAAAAAACTTCTATGACAAACTTCTTGAAGCTATCTTCGATGCTCTGAACGAATATGATTACTTTGACAGAAAAACAATTGAAAAACTTTGCTACGAAAGAACTATGTGTCCTTTTGAATTCCAGCTTTCCCTTTCTCATTATTGTGACGTCTTAGTCTGTGATTATAACTATGTCTATGATTTTCATGATCACTTGGGGATTCACGAGGGATCATTAAGAGAAAAGAACGCCTATCTTCTTGTGGATGAATGCCACAATCTTCCAGACCGCGTCCGCGACATGTATTCCTGTGAGATAGAACTTAAAGAACTCAGAGATGCTCTTTATCTCTGTGCTGGAAAAGAATTTTCTGTTTTGAAGAAAGATATAAATCAGCTGATAAAGAACATCAGTCTGATTCCCATCGACTTTGAAAATGAGACTGTGAAGAAAGAACACATCTATCAATTAAAAGATGTCAATTCCAAAATCGAAGGAAAAGTCTTCGATATTATCACCGATATCAAACTCATTCTAAAGAAACACACCGCCCTAGTATCCGATGCTCTTTTAAATTTTTTCTATAATCTAAACAGTTTCTATACCCTTTGCACTTATCTCGATGATCCTGATACTAAAGACGCCTTCCTAACTTATTGCCGGATTGACAACGATGATTTCATCTCTTCTTTAAAAATAGCTGACTTAGATTCTAAAAAATTAATAAAAAACGGTTCAGAGTTATTTAAAGGCGTAGTCTATTTTTCAGCTACTCTCTCTCCGAAAGATTATTACATCGATCTTTTAGGCGGTGATATAAATGACACTTCTAACCGCATGGTCCTACCTTCCCCTTTTCCTTTTTTCAACCGCAAAGTTTTGATTGATGCATCACTTTCCCTTAAATACAAAGACCGCAGCAATACTCTAAAAAAAGTATACGAGCTTATCAAAACAGCCGTGGAAAGAAAAACAGGAAACTACTTTGTCTTCTGTCCTTCATTCGATTATCTGCAGTCTCTCTCAGCCTTATTTGATAAGGACGAAAGCGTGGATTTCCATGTCATTCCTCAGTCAAGAAATATGAGTGAATCTGCTCGGAAGGAATTCTTAAATACTTTCCAGTCAGAAGTGACAACCTCACAAGTCGGTCTGCTTGTTCTTGGCGGCGTCTTCTCAGAAGGAATCGATTTGATAGGCGATAGACTGATAGGAGCCA
>DHDT01000029.1:3916-4471 GCA_002399505.1 Caryophanales bacterium UBA4869
GCGATAGACTGATAGGAGCCATTATTATTTCCGTCGGTCTTCCGCAAATCGGATTTGAAAAGAACAAGCTGATGGAATATTATGATAAAATCTCTGGTGAAGAAAACAGTCATAAAGGATTCAACTACGCCTATGCCTATCCAGGATGCAATAAAGTTCTTCAGGCGGCAGGACGTGTCATCCGTTCAGAAACTGATCAGGGGTTTATGCTTTTTATCGATAACCGCTTCAATTATTCTCTCTATAGGGATATATTCTCAGAAATCTATCCTGACGCGTACAAAGTAGTAACCGCTTCTGGTCTTAAGTATCAATTAGAAACCTTTTGGGAGGATTGCTCACGATGAAATTTGATCAAAGTCATATTCGTAACTTCTGTGTTGTCGCTCATATCGATCACGGCAAATCGACTCTTTGCGATCGAATTCTAGAAAAAACCGGTGCTGTTGAAATCCGTGATCTTCAGCCACAGCTTTTAGATAACATGTCTATCGAAAGAGAACGTGGAATCACCGTCAAATTAAATGCTGTCAATGTCACCTATAAAGCCAAAAA
>DHDT01000029.1:4596-14912 GCA_002399505.1 Caryophanales bacterium UBA4869
AATGTCACCTATAAAGCCAAAAACGGAGAAGAATACCTCTTTAACCTGATCGACACTCCTGGCCACGTTGACTTCACCTATGAGGTCTCCCGTTCCTTAAGCGCATGCGAAGGAGCCATTTTAGTCATCGATGCCACTCAGGGTGTTCAGGCTCAGACTCTCGCCAATGGCTATCTGGCCATTGATAACGGTCTGAGGATTTTGCCTGTCATCAATAAGATCGACCTACCATCGGCTGATGTCGATAACTGTCTCCTTGAATTGATCGATACCCTTCAGATAGATCCTGACCGCTGTCTGAAAGTATCGGCTAAGACCGGTATTGGAATTGAAGATATGCTTGAACATATCGTCACTGATCTTCCTCATCCTAACGGTGATGCCAATGCACCTTTAAAAGCTTTGATTTTCGATTCAAAATTTGATTCCTACCGCGGTGTCGTTGTCCTGATCCGGGTTTTCGAAGGAGAAGTAAAAGTCGGTGATAAGATTAGACTTATGTCCAATGGTGTAGTTTATCAAGTCACTGAATTAGGTATAAGAACGCCTAAAGACAAGAGAGTCGATTCTTTATCAGCTGGAGAGGTTGGCTATTTAGCTGCTTCAATCAAAACCATTAAAGATATCTCAGTCGGCGATACTATTACTTTAAATGATAATCCTACTAAATTCCCTCTGAAGGGATTTAGAAAGACCCAGCCGATGGTCTATGCCGGTCTTTATCCCAGCGACAACCAAGATTTTGAAAATCTCCATAACGCTTTAGACAAATTATCACTAAATGATGCCGCCTTAGTCTATGAGCCGGAAACCAGTGCCGCCTTAGGAAGCGGATTCCGCTGTGGTTTCTTAGGTCTTCTTCATATGGAAGTTGTTCAAGAGAGACTGGAAGAAGAATTTGATCTCGATATTGTGGCCACCGCTCCTTCAGTCGTCTATGAAATCATAACCACGGACGGCACTACAGAGTTTATACAAAATCCTGCTGATTTTCCTAAAGACCGCACTAAGATAAGAACTTCCTTAGAGCCTTTTGCCGAAGTCAGAATCATGACCCCAAAAGACTTTGTCGGAAACATCATGACTCTTTGTCAGAACAAACGCGGAATTTATAATTCCATGTCATACATTGACGAGACCCGTGTTCGCTTAGACTACAAGATGCCATTAAGCGAAATCGTCTTTGATTTCTTTGACAAGCTCAAATCAGTATCTCAGGGCTATGCCTCTCTAGATTACATACCTACCGGCAATGAAATCAGCGATGTCGAGAGAATGGATATTCTGTTAAACGGAGAAACAGTCGATGCTCTGACTACGGTTGTTTTCCGAGGAACCGCCTATCAGAGAGCCCGAGCTGTCGTCGATAAGCTGAAAGACGTTATTCCAAAGCAACAGTTCGAGATTCCAGTCCAAGCTTCTCTTGGAAACAAGATCATCGCCCGTTCAGACATAAAAGCCGTCCGAAAAGACGTCTTAGCCAAATGCTACGGCGGAGATATTTCCCGTAAAAAGAAGCTCTTGGAAAAGCAGAAGAAGGGCAAAAAGAGAATGAAGGAATTCGGTAAAGTTCAAGTTCCTCAGGAAGCCTTCATTGCCATGCTGACTGTCGATGATTCTTCAAAATAAAGAAATTATTTAGTTATTAATTAGTAATTGCCTTCTCTTTGTCATATAATTTTTAGTACAGGAAACGAAAATGATAAGAAACGATGAAGGACGACGGTACAGTGACGATGTCTATGCAACCAAAGATGAAGTAAAAGCCATTTATAATCTTGATGATATACAAGATATCTGGGAGAAAATCCGCTCCTATCGTTTTTATTATGATTATGAAACCGAACTTCGCGATATCGACTCAAATCCTTATAAAATCTGTCTTACCCGAAGGCTTTTGTCTTCCGCCTACAATTTTGAACACGTTCTAGTTTCCGACCGACTCCTTCTTTCCTCGCTTTTGAAAGAGAATCAGGAGAAATTCCTACTAGACTGCAAATGCGATTCCCTTTCTGCTGTCAGCAGAAGCAACGGAATCGAAAAGCTCTCTTCATCAACTCTGGACAAATTAGCCAGAAGAGTCCTCGAAAGCCTTCCCAGCAATTATTTTCTTCTAGACGCTTATTCCAAAGCTTTCGACGAAGGGCTTTCTAACGATTCAATAACTAAAGAAACTATCGAAAGAATCAACAATACTTTGATTGGAAACGATGGACAATGCAAATATCGCAAGACCGAAATCAAAGACATAATCAATATCCTGAAAGCACCTGATTATCAGAAAATAGATGACTATATCAGCCAACTGATTTCCTTCCTAAACGACAATGAGATTCCCGTACTCCTAAGGGCTTTAGGAATCATCTATGTTTTTGATTTTCTTCGCCCGTTTGAATACTGCAACGAAGAAACGGCCAGTATTCTTGCCAAGACCTTTGTAAAAACTAACGACCTAGGAATTCCGGGCTTTGTTCTCGACTTCGAATCCATTTCCTTTTCCCGTTCCGAACGATACTTCCAAAGGCTATCCGAAACTGAGCGAACTTTGGATCTGACTTATTTCTATGAGAGAATTCTTCCGTTCCTAATAGAAAACCAGAAAAAAGATCATCAGATGCTTCTTGATCTTGCCACTATGGAAAGAAATCAGCCAAAACCAAATATCAGCTCCCTTCCCGGAAATCCAGACCAGGCAGAAAACAACACCTTCCTAGTAGATGATCATAGAAATCTCGCCTTACCTGCCTTCCCGATGAATATCAGTCCTGAGGAAATTCAGACCAATGCCGAAAAGCTACATGAAGTTCATCCGCATTTGAAGAAAAAGCAGTGCCATTTCTACGCCGGACATTGCACTATCGGCCTTCATTACACTATTGACGATTTCAAACTAGCCGAACATACAGTCTACGAAACTGCCAGAACCAGCATGGATGATCTTGCCAATCGCGGGTTCTACAAGAAAGAAAAAATCAGTAATAAATTCATCTATACACCCATACCGATTAACGAGGAAAAAATATGAACAAAACATTAGCCAACATGCCTACTTATGGCGTAATCCTGTTGATTATTGCCGGAATAATCGTTGCTGTCGTCCTTCTTTTGGTTTTTGTTCCTTTCTTCAAGAAAGATCATACCGTCACTAAATCGGAAGAAGAAATAGCCAGCGAAGAAGTGAAGTCGATTATCATCGCTCCGACAAAAAAGACCAAACAGGAAGAAGAAGCCCAGTATGACCGAGACATCAAAATAATCCAGAAGAGAGAAAAAGAGCTTTACCTGACTTTTACCGAAGATGATATCAGCGCTCTTCTAGTTCAGATAGAACAGGATCGCAAAGACGATATCAGAAGATGATTCCTTCTTTATATATCCACATTCCCTTCTGCGAAAAAATCTGCAATTACTGCGACTTTGCAAAAGTACTGTCTTCCAGCTCTGATACTGGAAAATATATCGACCGACTTTTAAATGAAATATCGTCTTTGAATATCAAAGACGATTCTTTGGAGACTGTCTATATCGGAGGCGGAACACCGACTTGCTTAAATAATAAAGGCCTGACCAGACTCTTATCTTACCTTCATGATCATTTTCCTCACTTAAAAGAATTTACCATTGAAGGAAATCCAGAATCATTAACACATAAGAAAGCTGCTTTATTAAAAAAATATGGAGTAAACCGGGTATCGCTAGGTGTTCAGTCCGCCAATGAGGAAACACTTAAATACTTAGGAAGAAATCATAATCTTAAAGATGTCATAGAAGCAGTCAGTTACCTTAGAGAATGTGGAATCGACAACATCAACCTAGATTTTATCTATGGCCTTCCCAAAGAAACAACCACCGACTTAAAGAAGGATATAGATTTTGCCTTGTCGCTTAATCCTACGCATCTTTCTTTCTATGCCCTGCAGATTGAAGAGTCCACCATCTTCTATAATAGACGTCTGATTCCTTTGGATGACGACATGGAAAGAGACCTATACGATTATTTAAGAAAAGTTCTCAGAGAACATGGATATAGTCGCTACGAAGTATCCAATTTTTCCAAGCCAAACTTTGAATCTCTTCATAACAAAAATTACTGGCATGACGGACAATATTACGCTGCCGGTCTATCAGCATCGGGGTATGTTGTTAATGAAAGATATACTGACACAAGATCACTGACTCGCTACATGAATGGTTTTACTGATAGAAAGAAAGAAGTCATCGACGAAGAAACTGAAGAGTTTGAATTCCTTATGCTTAACTTACGTTTAGAGAAGGGTTTTGAACTAGAGGAATTTTCAAAAAGATTTCAAAAAGACTTCTTAAAATCTTATGCAGAAAACATAGATAAAGTACGAGATTCTCTTCTTATAACCGATAAATCAGTCGCCATCATTCCCGATAAATTATACATAATGGACAACATTCTTCTCGATTTGCTTAAGCTTCCAGACGATAATTCCCACTTTAGTTCTTGATTTGTCCCGCTTTTGTCCTTTTAACAATTATATGTTGTTTTCTAATATAGATATTTGTTATATTTTATATGGCAGAGGAGGAATTAAAAATGCCAAAAACCAAAGGGAAGAACTCAGAACATATTAGGAGAATCAAGAAAATATCCCTCTTGTTCAAGAAAACCGTAAGTACTTTGATGATGGATTCACCAAAAGAAGTACTCAGAATTTTTGAAAAAGGCGATGAGGTGCCAAGCATCTATTCAATCGGTTCTCTGAGCACTGGAATCTTCTCATCCAAAGGGCAGACCAAGAGCACATTCATCAAATCGATTATTTATCTTTTAAATGCTATTCCACACGAATACGCAATGACTATATGGAAAACTTATTTTATTCAATGCGATACTAATTGGTGGAAAAAATATTATTCAAAATCGGGTTATTATCGTATCAGAAAGAAAGCCCTTGAAGAAATATTTGAAATAGCCGACGCAGAATTTTAGAGAAAACAGCTCCTTTGGCTTAATACTAGTTGAAGGAGCTTTTAATTTGAAAACATTTATTGAAAGACTTAAAAAACACCCAACTGTTTTACTAGCTTCAACGCTCTCTTCTCTTCTTTTGTTTTTTCTTTTCCAGAACATCGTCTTTGGTCTGCTCACTGCTTTCATCAGTCTTCTTCTCAGCCTTTTTTTTCTGAAAAAGACAGATGAAGAACTGGATTCTTTTTCACTCCGCACTTTCTCGCTTTCTTTCTTCTCTTCCTTTCTGACTCTGATAAAAAACGGACAGGGGTCAAAATCAAGTTACGAATATTCGACGAGATACCTGCTTGGAAAGACAACTATCGAACCCTATGAGAATATCCTGGAGACTGGCAATCCGCATTATGATTTTGGAAAATACACTTCTTTCTTCAAATACATGATTCAAAAAGACAGGGAAAACCAAATTCATCTTCCCAACACCGAAGAATTGATTATCGAATTAGATGAAGTCATAGTGAATAGAAAAAACAAGATCATAAAAATGAAGAAAAGACAGACTGATTCTGAATTGTGTCTTTTAATCTGTCTTTTCCTGTTAGTCATCATTTTTTCAGTCTTCAGTACCATCAGGAAAAGTCTCGATAGCCTCTCTTCAAATATCATCGTCTTAATTTCTCTCAGTCTTCTCTTTCCCTGTCTTCTTTTTTTCGACTATCTAAACTTGAGAAAGGAAAACGGCAATGCTTGAAAAAATAAAGGAAAAACTAACTAAGACTAGAGAAAAAAAGAAAAAGAAACAGAACAGGAAAACCACAAACTACCTCATCATTTCCATATTGATAGGTTCTGTTTTAGGAATTGTCCTCTATCTTTTCTCCAAGGAAATATCACTATTTCCTTTATCAGTTTTCTTCGCACTTTCCGTTTCCTACATCATCCTTCCTACTCTCAACGATACCAAGGGAAAAGAGAGAGAAGAAAACCAAAGCTATTATGATTTCTATCATAGTTTCATTATCTATATTGCCTTGGAATCATCGGGCCAGGAAGCATTCAAAAGAGCAACTGAAGAACTCAGTATATCTTCTCTCAAAGACAAACTGACAGCCTTTGTCGAAGGAGACTTGAAAGGAGAACCTCCTTTATCCTATTTGAACACTTTAGCGGAAAATAACCTGATTGACGAGATAAAAAGAACTCTCTATGAAGACGAAGACTATTCTATTGGGTTTTCTAAAAGAGGAAGAAGACTACTAAAGGCCTATGAAAACGATCTTATCGTTGCTAATACTGAGCTTACTTCTCTGACTCCTATTATTATTCTCTTAAGTATTTTTCTTTTCTCTACCTTGAGTGCGTTTACTAAAAGCCTATGAAAAGAACAATAATCTTATTCTTTCCGATTATCTTTCTTCTCTTTACTATGTCATTTGACGTTTTCACTCTCTATGATTTCAATATTCTATGCACGAAAGCCGAGAAACTAATAACTCAAAATCTCAATGAGGAAATACTTCCTTCCGAAGGCTTAGACAAAAGACTCACTTTTGTCTGCCTTTCCGGATGCAGCAGTTCTTTAAACTACACCAATGGCCTTATCAGCTATAAGCTTATCGGAAAGCAGATTATTCTTCTTTCTGGAGAGTATCCTGAAAAAGAATTCGTCTATAAAAAATGATGTCTTAAGTCCTTGCTTGATATCTGGTCTCTTTGTGTCGAAAAAACTTTCCTGTTGCGGTATACTAGATACATCGTCTCAGACGAATTAAAAGCGAGGCTTCCACTATGAATTTATTAGAAGATTTAGAGAGAAGAGGATTATTAGACAGCTTTTCAGACAAAAAGAAAGTAGAGGAGATGTTAGAAGTTCCTCATACTGTATATTGTGGCTTTGATCCCAGTGCGCGTTCTATGCAGTTAGGCAACTTCATCATGATCACTATTCTTCAGAGACTTCAGGCCTGCGGTCATCGCGTCATCGCTGTTTTAGGTGGCGCCACCGGAATGATCGGCGATCCTTCGGGAAAGAAGTCAGAACGTTCATTCCTAAATGAACAAAGAGTCACTGAAAATGCCGAATGTATCAGAAAGCAACTTGAAAAGTATATTGACACCAGTGATCCTAATAAAGGTATCATCGTCAACAATTACGATTGGTGGAGCAAGACCAATGTTCTCACCTTTTTGAGAGACTACGGAAAACTGATTCAAGTCAACTATATGCTGAGCAAAGAAGTAGTCAAATCCCGTCTTGATGCCGGTATCTCCTATACCGAATTCTCTTATATGATTCTTCAGTCTGGTGATTTTGACCGTCTCTACAAAGACTATAACTGCACTATTCAGTTTGGCGGCGGCGATCAGTGGGGGAACCTCACTACCGCTTTGGATTTCGTCAAAAAGAAGGAAGGCTCTGACTGTGAAGCCCAGGTCTTCAGCTTCAAGCTTATTACCGATTCTAATGGCAAGAAGTTCGGAAAGAGCGAAAGCGGTGCTCTCTATCTAGATCCTGAGATGACAAGTCCCTATCAGATCTACCAGTACTTCATGAATGTCTCTGATTCCGATGTCTTAAAATACCTGTATATCTTTGATAAGCGTCCCATCGAGACCATCGATGAAATCTATAAGAACCACCTTGCCCATCCTGAACTCAGAGAAGGACAGAAGGAACTCGCCAAGGTTATTGTCACTTCCCTGCATGGTCCTGAAGCCGCTCTTGACTGCGCTAAGATGTCAGTTGCTCTCTTCACTGATCAGTTCCAAGGACTAAACGCCAAAGAACTGGATGAACTGACTTCCGGTCTCAATGTTGTCGAAACCAAAGAAAGCCTGAATCTTCTCGATGCCCTGATTGCCTTGAAACTTGCTTCTTCCAAACGTGAAGCCCGTGAATTTGTCACTAACGGAGCCGTTAAAATCAACGGTGAGAAAATCGCCGATGTCAATGCTATGATTTCCGCTTCCGATGCTTTAGACGGCGGCTATGTTTTCGTCAAACGCGGAAAGAAGAATTACGCGGTTGTAAAATTCTGATTACTTCTTCGTTTCTTCTAAGAAATCGATGATTTCCTTGGAAACATCCTCATCATAATGATAGCTATGGACCCGGTCGAGAGAAGCTATGAACTTCTCTTCCATTCGGGTCTTTTCTTTTTCGTCTGCTATTTTTTCAATCTCTTTATATTCTTTGACCCAAGTACGATATTGGTTCTGATCCTCTTCAACAAGAAGTGAATTGTGAAGACCTTTGTCAGTCACAGATATCTGCACGTTTTCTTTTTTATGGTCTTCACAATACTTGGCTAAAGAATGGCAGTAGGGAACCATGGGATCGTTTTTAGCCTGAATGAGAAGAACCGGACTCGTTTTGTTCTTGAATCCTCTTTTTGCCTTGATGGAATAACGGAAACCTAAAATAAGGAAAGATGAAAAGCGAATCAGTTGAGATATAAAAGGATAAAGCTTAGGAGCAAAAGTCTTCATCAGGTCTTTTCCGGCAATTCCGGGCCCCATAGGAGCAGAACGGGCGATGACTCCCTTAATTTCAGGATGATTTCTCATCGCTCCGACAACACAGTAACCGCCCCAGGAATGCCCGTAAAGATATAGATTCAATCCGTGATTGATGTCTTTCTTTTCGACGTCGGCGATGACATTCTCGAGAACATAGATTCCGGTGGCCAAAGCCTGCTGGGAACGTCCTTCAGAGATGCCTACTCCAAATTGATCATAGGCCAGAACCTGATAGCCCTTCTTAGCCAACATGGCGATATCGAAAAGATACTGGACATGGGTTCCGAAGAAACCGTGGGAAAGAATTATAAATCCTTTATAGTCCTTGAAATTCTTATCAGAATAAATATATCCGTTGATGGCTTTCCCGTAATAGCCACACATATAAGGTTTTCTTTCCATCCAGTCTTCATAGTCTTCATAGCGAAGATAAATCGGATTATGAGGGTCTTCTCCTCGGACTCCGAAAAGTTTCTCATTGGCAATGGCAACGCAGATGAGGCAAAAAGAAGCATAGAAAAATATAATGATAATCAGGCAGATGACTGCAATTCCCCAAGGTTCCATGTTTGATCTCTCTTTTCTCTATGAATTATAGTTTATTCTCTGTGAAAGAGAAAGAAGGAGAAGAAAAAGAAACAAATCAAATATTTAGCACTCTAGTATTGAAAGTGCTAATTTTTAATCTATAATATATCTGTCAGCAAAAATGAATGCTATTAAAGGAGGCTATAATTATGGCCGAAGAACAAAAATATACTCAAAGAGTAGTCGATGCCATCAATAAGGGAGTCAATATCTCTAAGGACGAACACTTAGCCAGTTTTGACGTGCCTGAATTTTTGAGGGCTGTATATGATCAAGATGATTCTCTATATGTAAACGTCTTAAAGAAACTCAACATTGACGTCAAAGCTGTAAGTCAGAAGATCGATCAGTTTATCAAAGACTCCGTCAAAACCACTTCCACTGTCGAACCTGATTCCAGTGCCGATGTCAAGAACATGCTTTACAATGCCAGCAAATACGAGAAGGACATGGATGATGAATACATGTCTATCGAGCATTTGCTTCTTTCTCAGTTTGACTGCAAGCATTCTCTCATCAAGGAACTCGGGAAAATCAACGGCTATGACAAAGCCTCGTTCAAAAAGGCAATCGATGCCATCAGAGGCGGAAACCATGTCACTTCCGATAATCCCGAGTCTCAATATGATGCTTTAAAGAAATACGGTCGTGACTTAGTTTCTGATGTTGCCTCAGGAAAGATTGATCCTGTCATCGGCAGAGACACTGAAATCAGACGCGTGATGGAGATTCTCTCGAGAAAGAGCAAGAACAATCCTGTCCTGATCGGCGATCCCGGTGTTGGCAAGACCGCTGTCGTCGAAGGACTTGCCTGGAGAATATTCAAAGGTGATGTCCCGGAGACACTCAAAGACAAAACTATCTGGGAATTAGATGTTGGTTCTCTTATTGCCGGTGCCAAATACCGCGGAGAATTTGAAGAGCGTCTTAAAGCCGTTATGAAAGAAGTCAGTAAATCGGAAGGCAGAATCATTCTTTTCATCGATGAGATTCATACCCTTATCGGTGCCGGAGCCGGCGGTGACTCCTCTCTGGATGCCGCCAATATCCTCAAACCGATGTTAGCCCGCGGTGAACTTCATTGTATCGGCGCCACTACCATCAACGAATATCGCAAATACATTGAAAAAGATGCCGCTTTTGCCCGTCGTATGCAGAAAGTCATGATTGATGAACCGACAGTCGATGATTCCATCGCAATTCTGAGAGGCATCAAAGACCGCTATGAACAGCACCATGGTGTTGAAATCACCGATGATGCCATCAT